>JALDXR010000225.1:0-6156 GCA_032154865.1 Nocardioidaceae bacterium | reverse complement strand
CCCATGACCTCATGGGAAACCGCACGCCTCACGGGTTACAAGCCATGGTGAGTGTGGTTTCCCATGACCTCATGGGAAACCACATCCCCTCCCTAGTGGGCGTGGCCGTGACCGGCCGCAGCCGGCTCGTCGTCTTCCTCAGGCTTGTCGACGATCAGCGTCTCGGTGGTCAGCAACATGCCGGCGATCGATGCCGCGTTGGTGAGCGCCGCCCGCGTGACCTTGACCGGGTCGAGGACGCCCTGCGCCACGAGGTCGCCGTACTCACCGGTGGCGGCGTTGTAGCCCTGCCCCTCACCGGCCTCGCGTACCTTCTCGACGACGACATGCCCACGCACGCCGCCGTTCTCGGCGATCCAGCGCAGCGGCTCGTCGGTGGCGACTCGTACGACCCGGACTCCGGCCGCCTCGTCACCACTGCGACCGAGGCCGTCGGCCAGGACCGAAGCAGCGTGGACGAGGGCGGAGCCGCCGCCGGCGACGATGCCCTCCTCGATCGCCGCCCGAGTCGCGGAGACCGCGTCCTCGATGCGGTGCTTCTTCTCCTTGAGCTCGACCTCGGTGGCCGCACCGACCCGGATCACGCAGACGCCGCCGGCGAGCTTCGCCAGCCGCTCCTGCAGCTTCTCGCGGTCCCAGTCGGAGTCGGTGTTCTCGATCTCGGCCTTGAGCTGGGCGACCCGACCGTCGACGTCGGCCTGTTCGCCGCCGCCCTCGACGATCGTCGTCGCGTCCTTGGTCACCACGACGCGGCGGGCCTGACCCAGCACGTCGAGTCCGACCTGGTCGAGCTTCAGACCGATGTCCGGCGAGATCACCTGGCCGCCGGTCAGGACGGCGATGTCCTGCAGCATGGCCTTGCGCCGGTCGCCGAACGCCGGAGCCTTGACGGCTGCGGACACGAAGGTCCCACGGATCTTGTTGACCACCAGGGTCGACAGCGCCTCGCCCTCGATGTCCTCGGCGATGATGAACAGCTTCTTGCCGGAGCCGATGACCTTCTCCAGCAGCGGCAGCAGCTCGTTGACGGCGGAGATCTTGCCCTGGTGGAGGAGCACGTAGGTGTCCTCGAGGACGGCCTCCATCCGCTCGGTGTCGGTCACCATGTAGGGCGAGATGTAGCCCTTGTCGAACTGCATGCCCTCGGTGAACTCGAGGTCGGTGCCCAGCGTGTTGGACTCCTCGACGGTGATGACGCCGTCCTTGCCGACCTTGTCGAACGCCTCGGCGATCAGGTCGCCGATGTGGGAGTCGCGGGCCGAGATGGTGGCCACGTGGGCCATGTCCTCCTTGGTCTCGACGTCTCGCGCCACCTTGCCGAGCCGCTCACCGACCGCGTCGACGGCGGCGTCGATGCCGCGCTTCAGGCTCATCGGGTTGGCGCCGGCGGCGACCGCACGGAGACCCTGATGGACCATGGCCTGCGCCAGTACGGTCGCGGTCGTCGTGCCGTCACCGGCGATGTCGTTGGTCTTGGTTGCGACTTCCTTGGCGAGCTGGGCGCCCAGGTTCTCGAACGGGTCGTCGAGCTCGACCTCGCGAGCCACGGTGACGCCGTCGTTGGTCATCGTCGGGGCGCCCCACTTCTTGTCGAGCACCACATATCGGCCCTTGGGGCCCAGCGTCACCTTCACGGTGTTCGCCAATGCGTCGACGCCACGCTCCAGCGACCGCCGGGCGTCCTCGTCGAACTCCAGAATCTTCGGCATTGCATGCCCTTTCGCTAAGACTTCAGAACTGCAGGCTCATACGTCGCAGAGCGCTTGAGACAGTGCTGCCCCGGCACCCGCGGGTGCGGGACCGGGGCTCTCGCACTTAGCTCACTTCTCGACAACGGCGAGGACGTCACGGGCGGAGAGGATCAACAGCTCCTCACCGCCGTACTTGACCTCGGTGCCGCCGTACTTACTGAAGATGACCGTGTCGCCGACCGACACGTCCACGGGGATCCGGTTTCCACTGTCGTCGACCCGTCCCGGGCCCACGAAGAGAACCTCACCCTCCTGCGGCTTCTCCTTGGCCGTGTCCGGAATGACCAGACCCGACGCGGTGGTTTGCTCGGCCTCGACCGCCTTGACGACGATCCGATCCTCGAGCGGCTTGATGGTGACCGACACTTTGCCGACCTCCCCTTTCGCACAGCTGGGAGCGGTGATTGCTACGTAATGGTCCTGGCGCCATCACGTACGCCGTCGCGGGGATCGTACGTCCGACACCGTTGGCACCCTCTGGTCGAGAGTGCCAAGTCCGAATCTATGCCGTCGTTAGCACTCGGTCAACTTGAGTGCCAAGGTGTTCGCCGACAGCGTCCCGCGCGTTCACCCTGCGCGACAATCCAGGCGTGGAGGTCGCGACGTTCGAGGAGCTGCACACGCCGCGCGGCGAGCGGCTGATCGAGACCGCGAACGCCCTGCTGGCGACCGACGACGAGCTCGCCGCGGGCAGCCGGCTGCGACGCGACCACCCGGCCGACCTGGTCGCCACCGCGATCGGTCAGGTGCTGCTGCGGCGCCGGGCGGTCGCCAAGTTCGGCGCCGACGCGGATCGCCTGTGGCTCACCGCCGAGGCTCTGGAGCAGGCCAGCCGGCGCATTGTCGCGGCGCACCGGGCCGAGCGGCTCCGGGCAGCCGGAGTGCGTACGGTCCTCGACCTCGGCTGCGGCATCGGCGCCGATCTGCTGGCGTACGCGACGGCCGGCCTGGACGTCACGGGTGTCGAGGTGGATCCGCTGCGGGCCGCGATGGCGCAGGCCAACCTGACCGCCCTGGGTCTGGCCGGTCGGGTCGAGGTGGCGGATGCGCAGGCCGTCGACACCGGCGGGTTCGACGCCGTCTACACGGATCCGGCCCGGCGCGACGACCGCGGCCGGGTCTTCGACCCGCGGCGCCAGTCGCCGAGCTGGGACCTCGTGACCGAGTTGCTGACCGGAGTCGGCGTGGTCAAGACGGCGCCGGGCATCCCGCATCGGCTCGTGCCGGACGGCGTGGAGGCGGAGTTCGTCAGCGATGGCGGCGACCTGGTCGAGGCCGCGCTGTGGGGGAAGGTGTTCGCGTCGACGGACCGCCGGGCGACCGTACTGCCGGCCGGCGAGTCCCTCACGACCGGCGACCTGCCGGCCACCGTGCCGATCGGAGGTCCGGCCGCCTGGTGGTACGAGCCGGATCCGGCGGTCATCCGGGCCCATCTGGTCGGCGCCGTCGCGGACGCGGTCGACGGTCACCTGCTCGATCCACGGATCGCGTACGTCGGGTCCGACCGCCAGGTGGCGACGCCGTTCGCGCGGGCGTACCGGACGCTCGAGGAGGTGCCGTTCCGCGAGAAGCGACTGCGGGCGGCCCTGCGCGAGCGTGATATCGGCACGCTGACGATCAAGAAGCGCGGCGTCGACGTGGTGCCGGAGCGACTGCGACCGCGGCTGGCCCTGCGTGGCGACCGGGTCGCAACGGTGATCCTGACCCGGGTCGCGGGAGGCGCGCGGGCGTTTCTCGTCGAGCCGATGTGACCGGCGTCAACAGCCCCGTCGACCGACGTCGCTGACCGGCACCGGAAGCCGGCCAGGGGCACGACGGTCGCCGGTGAGCACGTCGACCAGCGCTCGCATCGCCTCCGGGGTGTTGCCGTAGAGGGCGATCCGGGCCGTCCCGGCCTGGCTGTCGCCCAAGGCGTACGGGGTGTCGGTCGTGACCACGACATCGCCGGCGCCGCTGCCGTCGCCGTAGCCCACAAAATCCACGACGGCGCCGGATCCGACGGAGAGTCCGGCCGCGTCGGCGGCGTCGGTGAAGGCGGCAACCGCGTCCGAGTCACCGACCGGCTGCACCGCGCCGTCGACCATCGCACCCCGGCACGGGCCGTCGACGACCGTGATGCCCGCCCGCGACAGCGCGAGCGACTGTTTCCGCGACGAGCCCAAGGGGCGTCCCTTCGAGTCGGCCGTCTGCTGGTGCAGGAGCAGGGCGATCATCCGGGTCGCGGCCTCCTCGAGGCGCTCGCGTGGGAGCCGGCCGTTGTGGACCGCGGACGTGATCGCCCGGATCGCCGCCGGTACGTCGGCCGGCATCAGCAAGACGTCGACACCGGCCCGAAGCGCCTTGACCGCAGCTCCCCCGGCGCCGTACGTGTTGACGATCGCGCCCATGTTGAGCGCGTCGGTCACGGTGACGCCTTCGAAGCCCAGCTGCCGGCGCAAGAGCCCGGTCACCACCTTGCGGGACAGCGACGAGGGCACGCCGCGGTCGACATGCCGGACCGCGATGTGGCTGATCATGATCGCCGACGCGCCCGCCTCGATCGCGGCGCCGAACGGTCGCAGGTCGCGCTGTTTCAGCGTGGCGAGCGACGCGTCCTGGACGGGAAGCACCTCGTGACTGTCGGCCGGGACGCTCCCATGGCCCGGGAAGTGCTTGACGACCGGGATGATCCCGGAGCGCTCGTAGCCGTCCAGCGACGCGAGCACGGTCTTGCCGACCCGGCGGGGATGGCTGCCCGCCGAGCGGCTGCCGATCGTCGGGTCGCTCGGGCCGGTCGTCACGTCGGCGTCCGGCGCATAGACCACGGTGAACCCGGCCCGGATCAGCTCGCCACCGGAGGCAGCCGCGGCGGCCCGGATGGGGTCTCGGGACGTGGCGGCACCGGCCGTCATGTACGCCGGGAACTGCGTCATCGGCTCGCCGACCCGCTGGACGATGCCGCCCTCCTGGTCGACGCTCAGCCACAACGGCCAGTCCCGTGGCACGTCGTCCTGCAGGGTGCGCATGGCGTCGGCCGTCGCCCGCACGGACGCGATGTTCTCGGTCATGACGATGACGCCGCCGAGGTGATAGCGCTCGACGAGGTCGACCGGAGCCTCGGTTCCCGAGTACGCCGCGACGATGACCTGGCCGGCGAGCTCCCGCACCGACATGTCGGCAACCGCCAGCCGGGCATCGGCGACCTCGCGACGGGTCGGACCCCAGCCGGTCTGCTGGTTGGGGTCGCTCGGGCGCTTCGGCGGCGAACTGTCGCGGGTCGGGTCGGCCTGCCGCTGCGGCCGCTCGGCGGAGCCGTCGTCGCTCGGGTCCCCACTGCTACAGGCCGTCGCAACCACACAAACCGTCGCCAGGACCGCCGCCAGGCGTCGCATCCCTCCGGTCCTCATCGAATCCAGACTGGCACACCGTCCCGGTGGCCCCGCTGCGGCTGCCGACTCAGCGGAGCAGCCAGAGCACCGTGATGACATACGCCGCGATCAGCCCGCTGCCGGTCCAGCGCCGAACCGCACCGCGATGGGCGGCGAGCCCGACCGTCGCCGCCACGACCAGCACGGTGACCACGGCGATCGCCGTCTCGTCCGCGACGTCGAGCGGACGAACCACGGCGGCGACGCCGAGCGAGCCGGTCGCGTTGTACGCGATCGCACCGAGCGTCCCGGCCAGCGCGATCTCGGGTACGCCGCGGCGCCGGGCCGACCACACCAGAGCCAGCATCTCGGCGCTGGTCGCGAGCGCGAGCACGGTGAGGCCGATCGCCGAGTCGCTACGGCCGACGGTCTCGACCAGGCGCTCCGCTCCGCTGATCACCACGAGGCCGCCGGCGATCATCGCGGCGAGCCCGACCCCCACCAAAAGCAACGGGCGCCAGCCGGCCTCGTTGTCGTCGTCGGTCTCCTCGGTCGCCTCGACGAGCTCACCGATCGACGGCGGTCGCCGCTCGACCCGCCACAACAGTCCGACCAGGACCAGATAGACCGCGATCAGGCCGATCCCCTCCGGTCGGGTGACGGTGCCACCCAGCACGGTCAGCCAGGCGAGGGCGGCCGTCGCCGCGGCGACCAGCGCATAGCGGCGGACCGTCCGCGTCACGACGATCGGGGCGACGACCGCGAGCAGGCCCAGGGTCACTGTCGCGATCACCAGGTTCGCGCCGAGCGCATCGCCGACGGCCAGGCCGGGCCGGTTCTGCCAGGCCGCCACACTCGCGGTCCACGCCTCCTCCGGTTCGGCGCCGGCGACCAGCGCGGCGAGCCCGAAGGCACTGACCCCAATCGTCCGAGCGGCCGGCACGATGTGCTCGGCGAACGCCTCACTCCCGGCGACGAGTAGGCCGGCCCCGGCCGCGAGCAGCAGCAGTGCCGTCAGCACCCGTCGAGAGTAGCGATGGCCCGCCGCGACGGTTTTG
>JALDXR010000224.1:0-6164 GCA_032154865.1 Nocardioidaceae bacterium | reverse complement strand
CGCCAAGGGCTGTCCGTTCAGGGTCGCCTCGAGAACCTCGGTGGCACAGTCGACAAAGGTCGAGGCTCCCGGCGTGCGACAGCGAAACCGGACGGTCGACACCGCGCGGAACTCGGTGCCGTCGACCAGCTCGGTGAGGTCGATGTCGATCCGATAGTGGTCGACCATCAGCAGATCGGCTCGCTGCCGCGCCTCGTCGCGAGTCAGGCTGCTCAGGGTTGTCTCCGTCATGGTCCTCCTATCCGCCGGCCATCCTCCCTCACCCCTCCGGACCCCGGGCGCTCGGCATCAAAGTTGTCAGCCGTTATTCGCGCTATAGGGCAAATAGCGGCTGACAACTTCGCTCGGCATCGCGGGTTACGCTGACAAGGTGACCCGCCCAGCTGACCGCCCGACGTTCCGGCGCCTTGGGCTCGGCGTCGAGACCGTCGACTACCACCGCGCCTGGGACCTCCAACGCGAGCTCCACGCCGCGCGGCTGGCCGATGCCGAGCCCGACACCGTGCTGCTGCTCGAGCATCCGCCGGTCTACACCGCCGGCAAGCGCACCGAGCCCCACGAGCGCCCGGTCGACGGCACGCCGGTCATCGACGTCGACCGCGGCGGCAAGATCACCTTCCATGGCCCGGGACAGCTCGTCGGCTACCCGATCGTCGCGCTGCCCGACCAGGTCTACGTCGTCGACTACGTCCGGCGCCTCGAGGAGGCCTTGATCCGTACCTGCGCCGATCTCGGCGTCACGACCGGCCGCGTCAAGGGCCGCTCCGGCGTCTGGATCGCGGCCGACGACCGCCGTCCGGAGCGCAAGGTCGCCGCCCTCGGCATCCGGGTGTCCGGCGGCGTCACGATGCACGGCTTCGCACTCAACTGCGACCCGGACCTGACCTGGTTCGACGCGATCGTGCCCTGTGGGATCGCCGACGCCGGAGTCACCTCGCTGGCCCAGGAGCTCGGTCGCGAGGTCGGCCTCGAGGAGGCGGCCGACCTGGTCGAGCCACACCTGCGCGACCTGCTGACCTGGCGCGACTACGACCGATCCCCCGACATCGCGGCTCCGAGCGAGTCCGGCGGCGTCCAGTACGGCCTCGCGCCGCTGGGGTCTTAGGGTGGCGGACTTGAGCACCATGTTCACCTGGTATGTGCTCACTTCGCATGGCGTCGACACCGTGCTAAGTGCGTACGCACCACGAGAACGTGGTAACCGTGTGGCGGCTGGTGCCCTCGCGAGCCCACGTAGGGTGGAATCGTGACGATCGCACCGGAAGGACGCAAGCTGCTGCGCCTGGAAGTACGCAACGCGCAGACCCCGATCGAGAAGAAGCCCGAGTGGATCAAGACCCGGGCCTCGATGGGACCGGAATACCGCGAGCTGCAGGCCCTGGTGAAGAGCGAGGGTCTGCACACGGTCTGCCAGGAGGCGGGTTGTCCCAACATCTTCGAATGCTGGGAGGACCGCGAAGCGACCTTCCTCATCGGCGGCGACCAGTGCACCCGCCGCTGCGACTTCTGCCAGATCGACACCGGCAAGCCGGACCCGTTGGACCGCGACGAGCCGCACCGGGTCGCGGAGTCGGTGCGGACGATGGGCCTGCGCTACGCGACCGTGACCGGCGTCTGCCGCGACGACCTGCCCGACGAGGGTGCGTGGCTCTACGCCGAGACGATCCGGCAGATCCACGCCCTCAACCCGGACACCGGCGTCGAGATGCTCGCGCCCGACTTCTCCGGCAAGGCCGACCTGCTCGGACAGATCTTCGACGCCGAGCCGGAGGTTTTCGCCCACAACGTCGAGACGGTTCCCCGCATCTTCCGGCGGATCCGACCCGCGTTCCGCTACGAGCGGTCGCTCGAGGTCATCACGATGGCCCGCGAGCGTGGCCTGGTCACCAAGTCCAACCTGATCCTCGGCATGGGCGAGACCCGCGAGGAGATCTCCGAGGCGATGGCCGACCTCCGCGCCGCCGGCTGCGACCTGCTGACGATCACCCAGTACCTCCGGCCGTCGGTCCGGCACCACCCGATCGAGCGCTGGGTGAAGCCCGAGGAGTTCGTCGAGCTTCGTGACGAGGGCATGGCGCTCGGCTTCGCCGGCATCATGTCCGGACCACTCGTACGCTCGTCCTACCGCGCCGGTCGCCTCTACCGTCAGGCCCTGGAGCATCCGGACCGGCAAGGGACGTCCGCCGGCCGCACCGCGTAGGCTAGGACGCGCACCCACCAGCTACCGACAAGGTTGGGCCATGTCCACGACGTCCGAGCAGCCCCGCAAGGGACGCCTGCGCCAGATCGCCCAGGCGTACCGCATCACCAAGCAGCACGAGCGGTTCCTCGGACTGCGCCTGCTCTTCTGGTTCCTGCTGGCCGGCGGAGCGATCGGCGCCTTCGGCTGGTTCTTCTTCCACCCGATCTTCGGCGTCGTCATGGGTGTGATGACCGGGCTGCTCGCCGCCCTCGTCGTGTTCGGCCGTCGAGCCGAGAAAGCGTCATATGCCCAGGTCGAGGGCCAGGTCGGTGCCGCCGCCGGCGCTTTGCAGATGCTCAAGCGCGGCTGGTCGGTCACGCCGGCGATCGCGCTCACCAAGAGCCAGGACGTCGTGCACCGCGTGGTCGGGCGGCCGGGGATCATCCTGGTCGGCGAGGGCAACCCCAATCGGGTGCGCAACCTGCTGACCGTGGAGCGGAAGAAGCACGCCCGGGTGACCCCGGAGACTCCGATCCACGAGATCGTCGTCGGCAACGATCCGGACCAGGTTCCACTGCCGCAGTTGGTGAGGCACGTACGCAAGCTGCGTCGCACCATCCGGCCGGCCGACATGACCGAGGTCTTGCAACGACTCAAGGCGCTGGACGCGATGCGGCCACAGGCGCCGATCCCTCGGGGACCGATGCCCACGAGCATGAAGGGCGCCCGCAAGATGATGCAGGGGCGAGGCATCAAACAGCAGCGCTGACCCCGAGGAGACTACGGCGTCGTGTCCGAGACCCCGCCCGACGATCAAGATCCCGCCTGGTATCCCGACCCTTGGGGCAAGCACGAGCATCGCTACTGGGATGGCTACCAATGGACCGCCCATGTCGCGTCCCACGGCCGCCAGAGTGAGGACGCACCTCCGGTCGAAGCGTCGACCGTGCCCACCGTCAAGCGCAGCACCGACAAGGTCCAGCGCGATGTCGCGAAGGCGGGGATCGCCGCCGGCGATGCGAACGGCTCCGGCCACATCCTGGACGAGCCCGTCCTGGTCGTGAACCAGAAGGCCAAGCTGATCGAGGTCCACAACGAGTTCGCCATCTACGACCAGCACGGCAACCAACTCGGCGCGGTCCGCCAGGTCGGCCAGAGCGCGACCAAGAAGGTCATTCGGGTCGTCAGCTCGCTCGACCAGTACCTCACCCACAAGCTGCAGGTCGTCGACATGACGGGGACCGTCCTGCTGGTGCTGACCCGGCCGGCGAAGTTCATCAAGTCACGGGTCATCGTCGAGGACGGCGCCGGCCGAGTCATCGGCGAGGTGGTCCAGCAGAACGTGTTCGGCAAGATCCGCTTCGAGATGATCTCCGGCGACATGCCGCAGGGATCGATCAACGCCGAGAACTGGCGGGCCTGGAACTTCAACATCACCGACGTGCAAGGCACCGAGGTCGCCCGGGTCACCAAGACGTGGGAGGGCGTCGCGAAGACGATGTTCACGACCGCCGACAACTACGTCATCCAGATCCATCGCAAGCTGTCCGAGCCGCTGCGGAGGCTGGTCGTCGCCTCGTCATTGTGCATCGACACCGCCCTCAAGCAGGACCAGCGCGGGCTCAGCTAGGCCGAGTCGCTAGGCGCGTACGACGACCGTGCCGGCCGCCAGGTCGTGCAGACCGCGCCGATCCTGATCGTTGATCAGGGCCGGGAGCGCGAGGCACAGCAGCACCGAGCGCAGCAGAGCCCGCGGGATCCCGACCGGCCGCCGTCCGTCGATCCGTACCACCGCGATCGACAGCAGGCGCCGACCGATCGAGTAGCCGAGCAGCCCGTCGAGCAGGGTCAGCTCGACCGCCAGTGCGGCCAGCGGCGCCCACAGTCCGGCTCCATTTCCAGTCCAGACGTCCTCGCCGACGAAGATCGACGCCACCAGGATGGCCACGAACCAGTCGATGACCAGGGCCGCGATGCGCCGGCCGAAGGGGGCGACCGAGCCCGGCCCCTCCCCGGGCAGACCGAGTCGCTGGCCGGGATATTCGTCGGTCTCAGGCACCCGATGACCCTACCGACCGTTCGGCGAGACGATGGTGCGCGGCCGCGAGGCTACGTAACATGCTCGAAACAGCCGAGTCACTGGCCAGAAATGGCGTCCGCCTAGGTTGGCCAGATGATCAGCGTTGATCCTGACGCTGGCAGGCAGCAAGGCTCGTGGTTCCACCACTGGAGGATGGATGTTCGGTAACGCCGACGAACTGCTCAAATACATCGAGGATGAGGGCGTCGAGTTCGTCGACGTTCGCTTCTGCGACCTGCCGGGCATCATGCAGCACTTCACGGTGCCGGTGTCCAACTTCAGCGGGGACGTCTTCAGCGACGGGCTGATGTTCGACGGCTCCTCGATCCGCGGCTTCCAGCAGATCCACGAGTCGGACATGCTGCTGCTGCCCGACCCGACCTCGGCGATGGTCGACCCGTTCCGGCAGCACAAGACGCTGGTCATCAACTTCTTCGTCCACGACCCGCTGACCGGCGAGGGCTACAGCCGCGATCCGCGAAACATCGCGCGCAAGGCCGAGGCGTACCTCAAGAGCTCCAACGTCGGCGACACGGCGTACTTCGGGCCCGAGGCGGAGTTCTACATCTTCGACGACGTCCGCTTCGAGACCAGCGAGCGCGCCGGCTACTACTTCCTCGACTCGGTCGAGGCAGCGTGGAACACCGGCCGCGAGGAGGAGGGCGGCAACCTCGGTTACAAGCCGCGCTACAAGCAGGGTTACTTCCCGGTGCCGCCGATGGATCACATGACCGACCTGCGCTCGGAGATGGTCAAGAACCTCATCGAGGCCGGCGTACCCGTAGAGATGCAGCACCACGAGGTCGGGACGGCTGGGCAGGGCGAGATCGATATCCGGTTCGACACGCTGCTCAAGCAGGCCGACAACCTGATGAAGTACAAGTACATCCTCAAGAACACCGCGCGGGCCGTCGGCCGTACGGTCACGTTCATGCCGAAGCCGATCTTCAACGACAACGGCTCCGGCATGCACTGCCACCAGAGCATCTGGAAGGACGGCGCGCCGCTGTTCTACGACGAGCTGGGCTACGCCGGGCTGTCCGACACCGGCCGCTGGTACATCGGCGGCCTGCTCCGGCACGCACCGAGCCTGCTCGCATTCACCAACCCCACGGTGAACTCGTACCACCGGCTGGTCCCGGGCTTCGAGGCACCGGTCAACCTGGTCTACTCGCAGCGCAACCGGTCCGCGTGCGTACGGATCCCGATCACGGGGTCGAACCCGAAGGCCAAGCGGGTCGAGTTCCGCGTCCCAGACCCGTCGTGCAACCCGTACCTCGCCTTCTCGGCCATGCTGATGGCCGGCCTCGACGGCATCCGCAACAAGATCGAGCCGCCCGAGCCGATCGACAAGGACCTCTACGAGCTCCCACCCGACGAGCACGCCGCCGTCGCCCAGGTGCCGACCTCACTGCCCGAGGTCCTCGACACGCTCGAGGCCGACCACGAGTTCCTGCTCGCCGGGGACGTGTTCACCGGAGACCTGATCGAGACCTGGATCGACTACAAGCGCGAGCACGAGATCACCCCGATCGCGCAGCGCCCCCACCCACACGAGTTCGAGCTCTACTTCGACATCTGAGACACGGGGGCGGCTCCTAGCGTCGCTCGCCTGCCCGGTCGCCGTCGGTCAGACGTTCGGGTCGGGCAGGAGCTCCCGTACCTCTTGCGCACAGCGGCAGGCGACGGCGATCTTGGCAGCCCACTCCAGCGCCTCCTCGCGTGAGGGCACGTCGACGACCGCGAACCCGCCGATGACCTCCTTGGTCTCCGGGTACGGGCCGTCGGTGACCGTCCCGTCGGTGCCCACGACGCTCGCCTGCTGGCTTTCCAGGCCGCCGCCGAAGACCCACACGCCGGCGTCCTGAGCCTCCTGGACCACCGCCTGCGCGGCCTTGGCCA
>JALDXR010000223.1:0-6172 GCA_032154865.1 Nocardioidaceae bacterium | reverse complement strand
ATGACCGGTCGGATCGTCGTTGGCGTCGACGGCTCACAGCAGAGCGGCAACGCGCTCGAATGGGCGGTGGCCCGCGCACGTCTCGGGGGCGAGCAGCTCGAGCTGGTCAACGCCTACAGCCTTGCTCCCGACCTTGACTTCTACGGCTACCACGGCCTCGCAGCGAGCCAGCCCGTGGACTGGTACATCGAGTTCTCCCAGCAGGTGCTCGACGCTGCGGCGGCGCGGGTACGCGAGCTGGCGCCCGACCTGGTCTGCACACTGACCTCGAAGATGGGCCACCCCGCCCACTTGCTGGCGGTGGCGTCCGAGACCGCAGATGCCGTCGTCGTCGGTCGACGCGGATTGGGCAGCGCCGCCAGCGCCCTACTGGGTTCGGTGAGCAACCGGCTGACGACGCAAGCGAGATGCCCGCTGGTCGTCGTCGGAGAGGGCGAGCTTCCGACGACCGGCCCCATCGTCGTGGGCGTCGACGAGTCGGAGTTCGGCACGAACGCGCTCCGCTACGCAATCGTGGAGGCGGCCGTTCGTAATACCACCGTGAGAGCCGTTGCCGCCTTCGAGGTTCTGCACCACGCGTTCCGCGCCGACCCGGTGCTCGTCGCGCGGATGCGGGTCGACGTCGCGGCGGAGGCCGCCGACTCCATCACCCGGGCGCTCGCGGAGGTGCAGGGGCCGGGCTCCGCGGCAGCGAGCGTGGAGCATGTCGCAGTGGAGGATCGCGCCGCCGACGCGATCTTGGGCCACTCCGACGACGCGCAGCTGATCGTCGTCGGCACACACGGCAAGGGCCTGGTCCGCCGCGTCTTGCTCGGGTCCGTGAGCCGGCAGGTTCTTAATGATGCCGACCGACCGGTCGCGGTCGTCGATCTTCCGGACAGCTGATCCCGCCGGGCAACGCCTCGCGCCTCCGACGACGGACGGGCGTCTTTAGTACCGCTGCGCTGGATCCGCTCTTGGGCGGTCAGACCTCCTCGGTCTCTGCTTGTCCCGCCTCACTCACGATGTCCTCTGCTGATAGCTCACCCGGCACGTACTTCGGCAATCTCGCGGCTGGGAGGATCGACAACAACGAGATGCCCGCCACGATCAAGAACGAAGCCCGCAACGCGCGGAGCTGGGCGTCCTCGTTGATCGCGACCGCTTCTGCCACCTGCTGCGGCGTCGCCGAGGTCGCACCGAGCTCGCTCCTCAGCTCGTCGCTGGTCACGAAGTCGATGTCGTGGAAAACGGCCTCAGCATGGAGTTCGGGCGGCAGCTCGGACTGGCTGAAGGCCGAGGCGAGGAACACACCCAACAAGCCGACCGCCACAACGCCGGCCAACGCCGCGCCCAGCGCGTTCGAGACGTTGTTCGCGACGCCGCGCAATGCGCCAACGTCGCCGGCCAGTCGCTTGGGAGACGCGGACACGAGCACGTTGAACAGGAGCGTGAGCAACGTGCCCTCACCGATACCGACCAGGAGCAGGCCCAGGATGACCGCGACGCTGCTCCAGTCGTCGCCAACGGTGAATGCGACCACCACCAGACCGATCGCGATCAGAATGAACGAGGTGATACCGAGATTGCGCGGCGAGTAGCGATCGTACAGTCGCACCGAGAGAACGCCCGCGACCGCGATTGCCACCGCGTACGGGAGGATGGCCACCGCCGAGTACATGGGAGTGCGGTCCTGGATGATCTGGACGTAGAGCGGGATAAGGAAACCCACCGCGAGACCCAGGCTCCCCGCGACGAGAAACGCGATGACCGCACTTTTCTCCTCCCTGCTCTCGAGCACCTCCATCGCGAGCAACGGCTGCTTGTTGGCTGCCACGCGCCGGTTGGACCACGCGAAGAATGCTTGACCGAGCACGATCCCGACCAGGATGAGCATCGGCGCCGGCGACAGCCGCAGCAGCGAAAACGGCGCCTCGTCCGTCGCCACCAGCGGGCCCCACGTCTGGAGGTTGCGCAACCCGAACAGGATGAGCGCGATCGCGGCAGCCGACAGCACGACCCCGACGGCGTCGATCCTGATGCCGGGTTGCCGAGGGATCGGCCTCAGGCGAAAGCTCAAGAACAGGACGACGACCGCCATAACGACGATCAGCCAATAGGAGTATCGCCAGCTCAGCGCCGTGGCAAGGAAGCCGGCGACGACGAAGGTCAACGCGCTGGCAACCGCGGGGATGCCTGCCAGCACGCCCAGCCCGGTCTCCTGTTGCCGACCGTGGTAGTTCGCAGCGATCAGCACGACGAACGTCGGCACGGCAGCCGCCGCGGCAACACCAGCTATCGCCTGCGCCGTGTTCATCATGTTCGCGTCGGTGCTGATGGCCACCAGCCCCATCGCCAAGCCGTGCGCGACGACACCGATCTGAAACACCAGCCGCTCGCCCATGAGCTTGCCGATCTTCGCGCCCAGCATGACGAACGCGGCGACGAACAGTGAGTAGATGAGAAGCGCCGTCGCCGCCACCGTCGCCGGCGCATCGAGATCCTGGGAGATCGGCCCCAGCGACACGGGCAAGGCACTGATGTTGATGGCCATCTGAAGTTGAGCGAGGACGATGATGATCAATGGCAACCAGGGTGCCCCGGTGGCGCGTGTGTTGGTCATACGCGTCCCAACGCTCTTCGACCTCCAGCGCCCGCCGGACCGATCGATCGACCCGCCGCGTCAGCCATACGAGGACCGTCGACTTCGGTACACGACGAAAGAGTCCCACAGGCCACCCAAACCGCCTAGTCGTCAGGACGACGCGATCGGCCGCGCAGGATCGGCTTCACGCACGCAGTGACCCACCTCTCCCCCGGCTAGGTTGGGGTGGTGGTGCGACGGATCGTGGTCATCGGTGCTGACGCCGCCGGCATGAGCGCGGCGAACCAGGCGTTACGGGTTGCCGCCCGACACAGCGAGAGGATCGAGGTGGTTGCCTTCGAACGCAGCCACCACACGTCGTACTCCGCTTGCGGCATCCCCTACTGGGTCGCCGGTGACGTTGCGGACCAGCAGGCACTGGTCGCGCGTACCGCGGAGCAGCACCGCCGCAACGGGATCGACTTGCGGCTCAGGCAGGAAGTGACCGTCCTCGACATCGACAGCCAGACCGTGGAAGCGCGCGACGTCGACGCCGGTACGACTTCGACGCTTGGATTCGACGAGGTCGTCGTTGCCACGGGTGCGGTACCGGTGCGCCCGGACGTGCCCGGCGCCGATGCGGCCGGCGTGATCGGCATCCAGACGCTGGATGACGGCGCGCGGCTGTTGGGCTGGCTCGACACCGCCAAGCGTCGCCGCAGCGCACCGTGCCGTGCGGTTGTCGTCGGGGCCGGCTATATCGGCGTCGAGATGGCCGAGGCGCTCCTGAGGCATGGCTGCGAGGTCCGCCTGGTGGATCGCGCTCAGCAGCCCATGACGACGCTCGACCCCGACATGGGCGCCCTCGTCCGGACCGCGATCGAGGATCTGGGCGTTGACGTTGTCACCGACGCTAGCCTGCTCGGGTTCGAGGTCGAGAGCGACGACGACAACAGTCGCGTGCGGACGGTCGTCACCGATCGAGCCTCGTACGACGCAGATGTCGTCGTGCTCGGCATGGGCGTACGCCCGAACACCGACATGGCAGCGGCAGCCGGCTTGCCGACGGGCACGCACGGCGGCATCTCGACTGACCCACGGATGGCTGTGCGCGGACACGACGGCGTGTGGGCGGCCGGCGACTGCGTCGAGTCGTTCGACCGGGTCTCACAGCGGTGGGTGCACGTCGCCTTGGGCACACACGCCAACAAGCAGGGTCGCGTGCTCGGCACCAATCTGGGTGGCGGCTATGCGACGTTTCCGGGCATCGTCGGCTCGGCCGCATCGAAGATCTGTGCCCTTGAGATCGCCCGGACCGGGCTTCGGGAGGCGGATGCTCTGGAGGCTGGCTATCGGTACGTCGTCGGGCATGCGGAGTCCACGACGCGGGCGGGCTACTTCCCAGGCTCGGAGCCAGTCACCGTCAAGGTGCTCGCGGAGCAGGGGACGGGCCGGCTGCTCGGGGCGCAGATCGTCGGGCACGGCGCGGGATCGGCCCAGCGCATCGATGCATGCGCGATCGCGGTGTGGAACGAGATGACGGCCGCCGAACTGATGATGGCTGATTTGTCGTACGCGCCACCGTTCTCACCGGTATGGGATCCGGTGCAGATCGCGGCCCGGCGCGCCACTGAGGCACTGGACGGCTGATATGTAGTGGCGTCTTGTCAAGGGCATGAGGTGCTGTCTGCGTCGCCGGTCGTCGGGCCTAGTCCGTGGACCGTGAGCTTGGCGGGTCGCTTGGCGGCGCAAGATGGTTCGGTGTGCTGGGACGTTGATCGTTCAGGCCACGGACGGCGTCGCGGACTTGCTCCAGTCCCCATTCGAGGTCCGCGGTTTCGATGGTGAGCGGCGGTGAGAGGCGGGCTGTCGACCCGTGGGTGTCCTTCGCCAGGACGCCTCGCTCCGCGAGTGCTTCACACAGGTCTCGCCCAGTCCCCAGCGCGGGGTCGAGATCGAGGCCCGCCCACAGACCCCGCGCTCGAACCTCGAGCAGTCCGCTACCCAGCAGCGGCATCAGCCCGTCGCGGAGGGTGGTCTCCAGGTCGGCGGCCCTTTTCTGGGGCTCACCTGTCTGGAGCAGCCGGATGACCGCTCGCCCGACCGCGCATGCGAGCGGGTTACCGCCGAAGGTGCTCCCGTGGCTACCGGGCGTGAGCACGCCGAGGACGTCAGCGTCGGCGGCCACTGCCGACAGGGCCACGATGCCGCCACCGAGCGCCTTTCCCAGGATGTAGACGTCCGGCACGACGCCCTCAAGGTCGCAGGCGAACGTGGCCCCGGCGCGGCCCAGTCCCGACTGCACCTCGTCAGCGATCATCAGGACGCCGTGCTGGGTGCAGATCCGCCGAACCTCGGGCAAGTAGTCGGCCGGCGGGAGAATGACGCCCGCCTCGCCCTGCACAGGCTCGACCAGCACAGCGACGGTCGTCTCGTCGATCGCGCTCTCGAGCGCCTCCACGTCGCCGTACGGGACCGAACGAAAGCCCGGCGTATACGGGCCGTAATGGGCCTTGGCCACATGGTCGCCGGAGAAACTGACGATGCTAATCGTGCGGCCGTGGAAGTTGCCGTCCATCACGACGACCGACGCTTGCCCGTCAGCCACGCCCTTGACCTCGTGCCCCCACCGGCGAGCCACCTTGAGAGCGGTCTCCACAGCCTCGGTGCCCGAGTTCATCGGCAGCACCATCCCCTTGCCCGTGAGGGCAGCGAGCTCGGCGCAGAACGGCCCCATGAGGTCGTGGTGGAACGCCCGGCTGGTCAAGGTGAGCCGGTCGAGCTGTCCGTGTGCGGCAGCAACGAGGTCGGGGTGCCGATGGCCGAAGTTAAGCGCCGAGTAGGCCGACAGGAAGTCCAGGTAGCGGTGTCCCTCCTCGTCCCACACCCACGATCCTTCCCCGTGAGAGACGACGACGTCGAGCGGGTGGTAGTTGTGGGCACCGTAGGTGTTCTCGAGCTCAACAGGAGTCGCAACAGCAGACATGGTGGCCTCTCAAGTCCGGGGCTTATAACAGTAGGCGCTGATCGAGAACGGCCGACGGGTCAGCAGTGACACGAGCCATGCCACGACACGACGTTGGCAGGCGTCACCAATGTGGCGCCTGACAACGTCGTTGGGTGGCTGCGTCAGCGGACGCCACATCCCGGGACTGCCCTCGACAGCCCACTCCGATCCGGCCGCCCTTGACGGAGAACCGCATTCCGGCGAAGCCGGCCCTATGGGCGGCCACCTACTGGTCGGCGCAGACGAGCATCGCAGCTAAACACCGGCCTGCGGATCTCCGTGCAGGCCCACTGCCCGGCGTTTCCCTGGCCGCTGGTTAGCCGGCGCGGTAGGCGAGCCAGGAATCGCTCATCCGCTGGGCTTGGCCGGGGGTGAACTGGTCCATGCAGTTGTCCTGCGTGTAGTCCATGAAGTTGTGGATCGGGTCGAGGCCGGGGTCTTTCAGGCAGGTGTCGCGGCCGACCGGGCAGTTGAAGGCGGGGCTCTGCTCCGGTGCGGTGTCATCGACCATGTCACCGGTGTTCGAGCAGCCGTTCTGGAACGTGTGGTAGAGCCCGAGCCAGTGCCCGACCTCGTGGGTGGCGGTGTCGCCCTCGCTGTAG
>JALDXR010000222.1:0-6172 GCA_032154865.1 Nocardioidaceae bacterium | reverse complement strand
AGACCCATCGGGTGCCGGTCGGCGAGGACCAGCGCCAGCACATCGAGCTGACCCGTGACCTGGCCGGTCGGTTCAACCACCGTTATGGCGACACCTTCCGGCTGCCCGAGCCGTACATCGTCAAGGAGACCGCCAAGATCACCGACCTGGCCGACCCGACGATCAAGATGAGCAAGTCCGCCTCGTCGCCGGCCGGGATCATCGAGTTGCTCGACGACCCGAAGGTCTCGGCCAAGAAGGTCCGCTCGGCGGTGACCGACTCCGGACGGGATGTCCGGTTCGACGAAGCCGAGAAACCGGGCATTTCGAACCTGCTCAGGATCTACTCGGTGCTGGCCGGCGTTCCCATCCCGGAGCTGGAGGAGCGGTACGCCGGCCGCGGCTACGGCGACTTCAAGTCGGACCTGGCCGAGCTCGTCGTCGAGTTCGTGACCCCGTTCCGGGACCGCACTCTGGAGCTGCTCGACGACCGCGTGGAGCTGGACAAGATCCTCGCGACCGGCGCCGAGCGGGCCCGCGCGGTCGCCGGCGAGACCCTGGCGACGGCGTACGACCGGATCGGTTTCGTCCGAGGCGCGACCGGCTGACCTGCGCATCCGCGACAGCGTCCGGTTCATGCCCTAGTGTCTGCACCATGCTCACGGTCGGTGTCGCGATTCCGGTGCCTGAGCCCTACGGCACCGAGCTCCGCCGCTATCGGGCATCCTTCGGCGATATCCAGGCCCAGTCCGTCCCGACCCACGTCACGCTGCTTCCGCCGACGCTGGTCGAGTCGTCGGCGCTGGCCGAGATCGAGGAGCACCTCCTCAAGGTCGTGGCGGCGCATCCCAAGTTCGTGATGCAGCTGCGCGGGACCGCCACCTTCCGGCCCAACTCGCCGGTCGTGTTCGTGGCGCTGTCCGAGGGCATCTCGGCCTGCGAGCTGCTGTCCGAGGCGATCCGTACCGGGCCGCTGGAGCGCGATCTGCCGTTCCCGTACCACCCCCACGTGACGGTGGCCCAGGACGTGCCCGACGACGCTCTGGACCGCGCCTACGACACGCTGGCGGGCTTCAGTTGTCGCTTCGACGTCGCGACGGTCGCGATGTACACCCACGAGGACGGCCGCGGCTGGGAGCCGCGTCGCGAGTTCCCCCTAGGCGACTGGTGACCATGGCGTGAGTGTGGCTGACGGTCTCAAGCGGCGGCTGGCAGCCGCTCGGAGACGTTCGCGCTATTTCGACCATCTGGTCGCGACGTTCGAGCACTACGGCAAGGTCGAAGGCAACGTGCTGGCCGGTGCCGTCACGTACTTCGGGTTCCTGAGCTTCTTCCCGATCCTCGCAATCGCGTTCGCCATCGTGGGGTTGATCACCGGGGCGTACCCCGACGCCGAGGACGCGATCCGGGACGCGCTGGCCGAGGTGTTCCCCAGCATCATCGGCACCGGCGAGGGCCAGATCGATCCGGCGTCGTTCCAGAACGCCGCGGCGACGGCCGGGGTGCTCGGTGTGGTCACCCTGCTCTACACCGGCCTGGGATGGCTGTCGACCATGCGGACGGCGCTCCAGGACGTCTTCGAGACGCCGCCGAGCCAGACCCACAACTTCGTCATCGGCAAGGTCGTCGACCTGGCGATGCTCGCGATCATCGGCTTCGTGCTGCTGATCTCGGTGGGCGCGTCCAGCGCCACGCGGGGATTCGTGAGCGACATCCAGGACTGGCTGAACGTCGACGACGTCACGGCCATGTCGACGTTCCTGAACAGCCTCGGAACCTTGTTCGGACTCGTTGCCAGCGTCGTGATGTTCGTCGTGTCGTTCCGGCTGCTCGGACGGCCGCTGGTTCCGGCCGACGCATTGTGGAAGGGCGCGCTGCTCGCCGCGGTCGGATTCGAGGTGCTGAAGCAGATCGCGGTCTATCTGATCGCGCTCACCAAGGACAATCCGGCCTTCGCCGTGTTCGGGACGGCCCTCATCCTGCTGATCTGGATCAACTACTTCTCGCGACTGGTGCTGATCGGCGCGTCCTGGGCGGCTACCGCGGTACCGGTGCCGTCGGATCTACGGTCGACCGTCGGCGAGACCGGGACGATCGCCGGGGCAGCTGCCGAGTCGGGTCGGGGGAGGCCGCCCGGAGTCGGCGCGGCCACACCGGTCGCCGTCGCGCCGTCGGGCTCGCCGGCGCGAGCGGAGTCGGGTGCGGCAGCGTCGGACGAGCAGGCGGTGTCGCGAGAGCGGGCCGAGGCCGCCGCCGAGCTGGTCCGATCGGCTGCGGTCGTCGTCGGCGTGACCTGGCTGCTGCGCCGGATGATGCGGTCGGAGGACTGACTCGATGGATCTCGAGGACCTTCGGCTCGCCGTGTACGAACAGTTCGCGACCACCGGCCAGGCGCCGACGGCGACCGAGCTCGCGACCCGGTTCGATGCGCCGGTCAGCGTGGTCGCCGAGGCGCTGTCCGAGCTCGCGAGCCGGCGGCATCTCGCCCTCGACCCGACCCGGTCCGACGACGCCGGCGTGGCCCGGATCGCCCTGGCACATCCGTTCGCGTCGATTCCGATGGGGTTCTCGGTCATGGGCCGCGAGACGTTGTGGTGGGGCGGCTGCGCCTGGGACTCGTTCGCCCTGCCGCATCTGGTCCCGGACGATCCCGAGGTGCTCGTCGCGACGACCTGCCCGGCGTGCGCCCGGCCGCACGCCTGGGTGGTGGGCCGGGACGGTTCGCCACCGGGCGACCAGGTCGCGCACTTCCTCGTCCCGGCCGCTCGCATGTGGGACGACGTCATCCACACCTGCTCGCACCAGCGGATCTTCTGCGACGAGACCTGCGTCGACCGCTGGCTCGACGACGCCGGGCTCCAGCGCGGGTACGTCATGGACCTCGCGACCCTGTGGCGGTTCGCGTCGCACTGGTACGACGGCCGGCTCGACCGGGGCTACCAGCGGCGCGAGCCGGCCGACGCCGCGGCGTACCTTCGCTCGGTCGGGCTCGAGGGGCCGTTCTGGGGGCTCTGACGCGGCCGCCTGATCCCGGCGGGCGCGCGGGGTGGCCGATCTCATGCTGCCCCGCGGACGCCGGCCGCTTAGGCTTCGAAAGTGAGTGAGCTTGCGAGCGAACCATCCAACGCCGCGAGCTTTCACGTGTCGACCAGCGTAGCGAGGAGTACGCGTGAGTGATCACACGGAGTCCGGGCAGCCGTTCGAACCGGTGTACGGCCCGGACGCGCTGGCCGACTGGGATCCGGCCGGCCGCCTCGGCGAGCCGGGTTCGTACCCCTTCACCCGCGGCGTCTATCGGTCGATGTACACCGGCCGGCCCTGGACGATGCGCCAGTACGCGGGCTTCGGCACCGCGGCGGAGTCCAACCGGCGCTACCACCAGCTCATCGCGCACGGCACCACCGGACTGTCGGTCGCGTTCGACCTGCCCACCCAGATGGGCTACGACTCCGACTCACCGACGGTGCACGGCGAGGTCGGCAAGGTCGGCGTGGCGATCGACTCCCTCGACGACATGCGGCTGCTGTTCGACGGCATCCCGCTCGACAAGGTGTCGACGTCGATGACGATCAACGCCCCCGCGGCCCTGCTCATGCTGCTCTACGAGCTCGTCGCCGAGGACCAGGGCGTCACGGGTGACCAGCTGACCGGCACGATCCAGAACGACGTCCTGAAGGAGTACATCGCCCGCGGCACGTACATCTACCCGCCGCAGGAGTCGCTGCGGCTGATCACCGACACGTTCGGCTACTGCCAGGCCGAGCTGCCGCGGTGGAACACGATCTCGATCTCGGGCTACCACATGGCCGAGGCCGGGGCGACGCCCGCGCAGGAGGTCGCGTTCACGCTGGCGAACGGCATCGAGTACGTCCGGGCGGCCCTCGACTCGGGCCAGGACGTCGACGAGTTCGCGCCGCGACTGGCGTTCTTCTTCGTGTCGCGTACGACGCTGCTCGAGGAGGTCGCGAAGTTCCGCGCCGCCCGGCGGATCTGGGCTCAGGTGATGCGGGACGAGTTCGGCGCCAAGAGCCCTAGGTCGCAGATGCTGCGCTTCCACACCCAGACGGCCGGGGTGCAGCTGACCGCGCAGCAGCCCGAGGTCAACCTGGTCCGGGTCGCGGTGCAGGCGCTCGCCGCCGTGCTCGGCGGCACCCAGTCGCTGCACACCAACTCCTACGACGAGGCGATCGCACTCCCGACCGAGAAGGCGGCGCGGCTCGCCTTGCGGACTCAGCAGGTCCTGGCGTACGAGACGGACGTGACCAAGACCGTCGACCCGTTCGCCGGCTCGTACGCGGTCGAGACGCTGACCGACGAGCTCGAGGACGCGACTCGCGATCTGATGCGCCAGGTCGAGGATCTGGGTGGCGCGGTGGCCGCGATCGAGCACGGCTTCCAGAAGAACGAGATCGAGAAGGCCGCCTACCAGCTCGCCAGGGAGGTGGACGCAGGGGACCGCGTCGTCGTCGGCGTCAATCGCTATCACCTCGACGAGGAGGAGCCCTACGAGCCGCTGCGGGTCGACCCGGCGATCGAGGAGCAGCAGGCCGAGCGACTCGCGAAGCTGCGGGCCGATCGCGACGCCGGCGAGGTCGAGCGCTGTCTGGGCGAGCTGATCGACGCCGCTCGTGGCACCGACAACGTGCTCTACCCGATGAAGCAGGCGCTCCGGGCCCGCGCGACGGTCGGCGAGGTCTGCGACGCGCTGCGCTCGGTCTGGGGCACCTACACGCCGCCGGACGCCTTCTGAGTCCGGCCCACTGGGGGTAGCCAAATTGCGAAACACGCCGGCGTGTCTCGCAATTCGCCTACCGCCAGTGGCGTCAGCGGCGGTCGTCGTCGCGGATGATGCCGCGGGCCGAGCGGTCGGCGATCCGGGCGTGGTGGGGATGCGAGAGCACGAGCTGCAACCGCTCCCGCTGCTCTCGCCTCTCGTTGCCGAGCACCTTGACGCGGACGACCCGATGCGTGGCGCCGGCCGGGAAGCGGAGCCGGTAGCGCCGCGGCACGAAGTCGTAGTGCGCCGTGGCGGACTTCCCCTGGGTCCGGACCCGGACGCTGACCGGTTGCGACGTCGGCTTCGACAGCCGTACGTGGAAGCGCAGGAAGACCGGGTCGCGGCGGCCGCGCTCGCGTACGGTGTCGCCGGTCATTCGTACCTTCGGCGTCGGTAGTCGCGGGACGCCCCGATGGTCGAGCGCCGCCAGGCAGTAGCCGCGCTGCCGGATCCGCGTGATCAGCCGCGGTAGCGCCGCCAGCGTCGCGTGCGAGTTGGCGACGCCGTCGTGCAGCAGAACGATGTTGCGACCCGGATGGATCTGGCTCAGCACGGTCGAGAGGATCCGGCTGGCCGACCGGCCGTCCCAATCGCGGGAGTCGACGTTCCACAGCACGGGTCGCATCCGCAGGTGGTGTACGACCCGGCGTACCCGAGCGTTGATCGCACCGTACGGCGGGCGCATCAGCACCGGGCGACCCAGTCCGGCCCGGCGGATGGCCTGGTTGGTGCGACCGAGGGTCCGCCGGATCTGGCCGTTCGAGAGGTTGGTCAGCTTCTCGTGACCGAACGTGTGGTTGCCGATCTGGAAGCCGTGGCGGCGCATCTTGTGCAGCAGCTTGCCATGGCCCCCGACCTGTTCGCCGACCACGAAGAAGGTCGCGGGCGTGTGCTTGTGGACGAGCACGCGGATCACCTTGCGGGTGATGCGGGGACGCGGGCCGTCGTCGAACGTCAGGGCCACCAGGCCTCGCGAGCAGGGGCGGGCGAGGTGCACGGACGACTCCGGCTCCGCCGTCGCGGGCGAGGCCGACGCCAGGGACATCGCACCGGCGAGGACCGTGAGCGTCGTGGCGACTCCGCGGCACCGTCTCAATGGTCTGCCCGTTCTCTAGGGCCGGCGTGGAGTGCCGGCGCCTTCATGTCATGAACGCCTGACCCTACGGGTCGGTTGGGGTCTGGACGACTCGGTTGGCGTCTTCGAGCGCACTGTGTGATCGGGACGTAACGGAACGCGCCTAACGATTGTCTACATCGTTGTTCATGGGCGCTCTTGCCTGTGGACGTGGCGATGTAGCGATGCTGAATAGCGGTAGCCTCACGAACGTGTCCAGTCAATCTGACTTGGTCGCCACCATTGACGACCTTGCGCCATCGTTGATTTCGCTGCGCCGCAAGATTCACGCGCACCCCGAG
>JALDXR010000221.1:0-6206 GCA_032154865.1 Nocardioidaceae bacterium | reverse complement strand
GCCTGACGCGGTGACATTCCCCTACCGCGGTCCAGGGACCCACCTCAAGCCGCAGGTCCCGCCTCCGAGGACGAAAGCCCTCGGCACCGGCGACCCGACCATCTACTACGCCCTGTAGTATCTAGTCGATGGACGCGTTAGAGCTCGCCCGCTGGCAGTTCGGGATCACGACGGTCTACCACTTCTTGTTCGTGCCGATCACGATCGGCATGGCGTTCCTGGTCGCGATCATGCAGACCGTCTGGGTCCGCACCGGAAACGAGCGCTGGCTCCGGCTCACGAAGTTCTACGGCAAGCTCTTCCTGATCAACTTCGCGATGGGCGTGGTGACCGGGATCGTCCAGGAGTTCCAGTTCGGCATGAACTGGTCGTCCTACTCGCGCTTCGTCGGCGACATCTTCGGCGCACCGCTGGCCATCGAGGGCCTCCTGGCCTTCTTCCTCGAGTCGACGTTCCTCGGACTGTGGATCTTCGGCTGGGATCGGCTGCCCAAGCGGGTTCATCTCGCGACCATCTGGATCGCCGCGATCGGGACCCTCCTGTCGGCGTACTTCATCCTGGCGGCGAACTCCTGGATGCAGAACCCGGTCGGCTACGAGTACAACGAAAGCGCCGGACGGGCTGAGCTCAACGACTTCCTCGCCGTCCTGACCAACAAGGTCGCGTTGGTGACCGTGCCGCACACGATCTTCGCCGCGTTCCTCACCGCCGGCGCCTTCGTGGCGGGAATCGCGATGTGGCGGCTGATCCGGCGACCCGACGAGGATCGCGAGGCCTTCCGATCCGCGCTGCGACTAGGCGCGGCCACGGTCTTGGTCGCCGGGATCGGAACCGCCGTGTCCGGCGACTTCCAGGCCAAGATCATGACCGACGTCCAGCCGATGAAGATGGCGGCGGCCGAAGCTCTGTACGAGGACCAGCAACCCGCCTCGTTCTCGATCCTCACCATCGGCAGCCTGAGCGGCGACGAAGAGGTCTTCTCGATCCGGATCCCGAAGCTGCTGTCGTTCCTCGCCGAGGGCGATCCGAACGCCGAGGTCCGAGGCATCAACGACATCCAGGCCGAGTACGAGCAGACCTACGGCGCCGGCGACTACAAGCCGAACATCCCGGTAACGTACTGGACCTTCCGGCTCATGATCGGCATGGGCGGGCTCGCGGTCCTGGCCTCGCTCTGGATGCTGTGGGCCACCCGCAAGGGCCGATCACCGACGTCGAGATGGCTGCTGCTGGCGGCGGGGCTGCTGCCGTTCCTACCTCTGCTGGCCAACTCGTTCGGCTGGATCTTCACCGAGATGGGCCGGCAGCCCTGGATCGTGTTCGGACTGATGCCGACCTCCGCGGGCGTCTCGCCGGGCACGACGGCGGGCGAGGTCATCACGTCGATGTCGGTGTTCACCGTGCTCTACGGCGGACTCGCGATCGTCGAGATCGGCCTGCTGCTCAAGTACATCAGGGCCGGACTCCCCGAGGTCGAGCCGACCGAACCGGGCGACGAATCACGCCCGCTGGCGTTCGCGTACTGAGGAGGGGAGGCCAATATGGAGCTCACGACCGTCTGGTTCATCCTCATCGCCGTCTTGTGGGTCGGCTACTTCGTCCTCGAGGGCTTCGACTTCGGCGTCGGGATCCTGCTGCCGGTGCTCGGCCGAGGCGACCGCGAACGCCGCGTCCTGATCAACACCATCGGCCCGGTGTGGGACGGCAACGAGGTGTGGGTCATCGTCGCCGGCGGCGCGACCTTCGCCGCCTTCCCGGAGTGGTACGCGACCTTGTTCAGCGGGTTCTACCTGCCGTTGTTGCTCATCCTGGTGGCGCTGATCCTGCGGGGAGTCGCGTTCGAGTTCCGCGGCAAGCGCGACGATCCGGACTGGCGAGCCTGGTGGGATCGGGCGATCTTCTGGGGCTCGTTCGTGCCGGCCGTGCTGTGGGGTGTGGCCTTCGGCAACATCGTGCGAGGCGTCCCGATCGATGCCGATCACGAATTCACCGGCAACCTCTTCGACCTGCTCAATCCCTACGCCCTGCTCGGCGGACTGACCATGCTGACGCTGTTCGTGACGCACGGCGCGGTGTTCCTGGCCCTGAAGACCCGAGGCGATATCCGGCAGCGCGCCAACCGGCTGGCCAGCCGGATCGGCGTGCTGGCCGCGGTCGTGGCCGTCGGCTTCCTGGGCTGGACACTGGCGTCCTACGCCGACGGCGTGGACGTCGTCCTCCTCTCGGCCGCCGCGGCCGTCGCCTTGGTGGGCGGACTCGTGGCGAACCGGTTCGGGCGCGAGGGCTGGGCGTTCATCGGCTCCGCCCTGGCGATCGGACTGGCCGTCATCTCCTTGTTCGCCGGCCTGTTCCCCGACGTGATGCCGTCGTCGACGGACGCCGCGTACAGCCTCACGGTCCACAACGCATCGTCGACGCCGTACACGCTGGAGATCATGACCTGGGTGGCCGCCCTCTTCACCCCGATCGTGCTCGGCTACCAGGCCTGGAGCTACTGGGTCTTCCGCAAGCGCATCGGCGTCGAGAGCATCCCCGAGCAGCCGGCGGCGTCCTCGGCCCCGAGGGGGTAGACCGGTGCGCCCGATGGATCCGCGGTTGCTTCGCGTCGCTCGGGCGACCCGCGGCTATCTCGTCGTCACCGTGACCTGCGGTGTCCTCGCCGCCGGACTCGTGCTCGCGCAGGCGACGCTGCTGGCCGACATCATCGCGCGGGTCTTCTACGGTGCCGATCTCAACGCAGTACGAGACGCGCTGGTCGCACTCGCGGTCGTGCTCGTGGCGCGAGCCGCGCTGGCCGGGGCACAGGAGGCACTGGCGCACCGGGCGTCGACCCGGGTCAAGGCACAGCTTCGCGAGGGCCTGCTGGCCCATGCGGTCGCGCTGGGTCCGCGCTGGCTCGCCGGCGAACGCAGCGGCGAGCTCGCCACCTTGTCGCTGCGCGGAGTGGACGCGCTGGACGGCTACTTCGCTCGATACCTGCCGGCGCTTGTGCTGGCCGCCGTGGTCCCGACCGTCGTGCTCGTGCAGCTCGCGGTCGCCGACACCATCGCGTTCGTCACGGTCGCGCTGACCCTGCCGCTGATCCCCCTCTTCATGGCGCTGGTCGGCCTCGCCACGCGCCGCCGGACCCGCAAGCAGTGGCGTCGGCTGGAGATCCTGGGCCATCACTTCCTCGACCTCGTCCAGGGTCTGCCAACGGCCAAGGTCTTCGGCCGGGCGAAGAGCCAGGCGGCAGCGGTACGCCGGGTCGCCGACGAGCACCGGCGGGCCACGATGTCCACGCTCCGACTGGCGTTCCTGTCGTCGCTCGTCCTCGAACTGCTCGCGATGCTGTCGGTCGCGCTGGTCGCCGTCGGGATCGGGCTTCGTCTCGTCGACGGCGAGCTCGGGCTCGAGACCGCCCTGCTCGTGCTGATCCTGGCCCCGGAGGCCTATCTCCCGCTGCGCCAGGTCGGTGCGCAGTTCCACGCCAGTGCCGAGGGCCTGGCGGCGGCCGAGCGGGTGTTCGAGGTCCTCGAGACGCCGGTGTCGTCGCCGGGCGGCCGGCAGCCGGTGCCCGATCCGGCGAGTGCCCTGATCCGGCTCGACGGGGTCACGGTCTCCTACGACGATCGCGATCAGCCGGCCCTCGACGCGACCACGGTGGCGGTGCGACCGGGCGAGGTCGTCGCGATCGTCGGACCGAGCGGCGTCGGCAAGTCGACGCTGCTGGCGGCTCTGCTCGGATTCGTGGCGCCGGCCGCCGGTCGAATCCGGGTCGGGGACGTCGACCTGGCCGACGTCGACATCGACGCCTGGCGGGCTTCGGTGTCCTGGCTGCCGCAGCGGCCGACCCTGTTCGCCGGCACGATCGAGGACAACGTACGGCTCGGCCGTCCCGACGCGACCGCCGACGACATACGACAGGCCCTCCGGGACGCCGATGCGGACTTCGTCGACCTACTGCCCGACGGCGCGACGACGCCGCTCGGCGAAGGCGGCGCCGGACTGTCGGTCGGACAGCGTCGCCGGATCGCGCTCGCCCGCGCCCTGCTGCGGGACGCACCGGTGCTGCTGCTCGACGAGCCGACCGCCGGTCTGGACGTTGAGACCGAGGCCGAGACGGTTCGCCGGCTGGGCGCTCGGGTACGCGGCCGGACCGCCGTACTCGTGACGCAGCGACCCGCCGTACTCGCCATCGCCGACCGCATAGTCGACCTCGGCAGTCACCCCGCCGAGTTGTCAGCCGCTGCCAGCGCTGGGGCACGAATAGCGGCTGACAAGTCGACGGAAGGGGCGACGCCGTGACGGGCCGCCTCGTCGCGTGGGCACGCGGGTCCTGGTCGCGGCTGCTCCTCGCCGCGGTCGCAGGAGCGGCCGCTCTCGGCAGCGCGGTCGCTCTACTCGCCACGTCGGGCTGGCTGATCTCGCGAGCCGCCGAGCATCCGCCGGTGCTCTATCTCATGGTCGCGATCGTCGCCGTGCGCGCGCTCGGGCTGGCCCGCGGGGGCCTGCGCTACCTCGAACGCCTGCTCGGGCACGACGCCGCCCTGCGGATCCTGGTCGGGATCCGCGAGCGGCTGTTCCGGTCGCTGGAGCGACTCGCGCCGTCGGGACTGCCGGCCTTCCGCTCCGGGGACCTGCTGGCCCGGCTGGTCGGCGACGTCGAGGCCGGCCAGGACGTCTACCTCCGGGTGTTCCTGCCGTACGCCGCTGCCGCCCTGATCGGCACCGCCGCCGTGGTCGCGACGGCGATCCTGCTGCCAGCGGCCGGGCTGCTGCTCGCGCTGGCCCTACTCGCGGCCGGCCTCCTCGTGCCGGTGGTCAGCGCGATGCTGTCTCGACGGGCCGAGCGGGCAGTGGCACCGGCGCGCGGCGATGTCGGCACTCTCACGGTGGAGACGCTGCAGTCCGCCGGGGAGCTCGCGGTCTACGGCGCGGTCGACGACCGGATGGCAGCGCTGGCGGCAGCCGATCGACGGCTGGCCCGCGCCAGCGCCACGTCGAGCCTGGTCGCGGGTCTCGGCGCCGCGCTGACCGTGGCGGCCACCGGCGTCGCGGTGTGGGGAGCCCTGGCCTTCGGCATCCCGGCGGTACGAGCCCTCGGCAGGGTCGCCGATGTCATGGACACTCCGCCGCCGGTATCCGAACCGCAAGAGCCGCTGCCACCGCCCACCGGCGACGGCCACCTCCGCGTCGAGAACCTCCAGGTCCGGTGGCATCCCGACGGTCCGATGGTGCTCGACGGGATCGACCTCGACCTGCCGCCGGGCAGCCGGGTCGCCGTGGTCGGACCGAGCGGATCCGGCAAATCGACCCTGGCGGCGGCCCTGGTCCGATTCGTCGACTACTGCGGCGGCTCCATCACCCTGGACGGCGTGCCCATCACGCTGCTCGACGGTGACGACGTACGCCGCGTGATCGGACTCTGCACCCAGGAGGCGCACGTCTACGACACGACGGTGGAGCAGAACCTCAGGGTCGCCAAGCCCACCGCGACCGACCAGGAGCTCCGGGCAGCGCTGTCGAGGGCCCGGCTGACCGACTGGGTCGCCAAGCTGCCGCGCGGGCTGGACACTCCTGTCGGCGAGCACGGCACCCGGCTGTCCGGCGGGGAGATCCAACGCATCGGCCTCGCGCGCAGCCTGCTGGCCGACCACCGAATCGTCATCTTCGACGAGCCGACCGAGCATCTCGACCCGGAGACCGGCGACGTCCTGCTGGCCGATCTGCTCGACGCTACAGCGGACCGAACAGTGGTCTTGATCACGCATCGACGCGATCAGCTCGATACTGTCGACCGCGTGATCGAGACCGGGGCAGGACGGCAGCCGTACAGGTGTGATTCCCTGGGAGACCCCGGCACGCTCGTCGCCGGCTGACGAAAGGGTCGCCCGCCATGAATGACAGCAAGTTTTATACGTGGAAGGGTGCGGGTGGCCCCTTCGATCTAGCTATCGATGCCGGCGTGTTCACGCCGAGCGTGTTGACGTCGCGAATGACGCCGACGATCTGAGCTGGATCGGTCTTCAGCTCGCGTCGATGGCCGCGTGGCCGTTCGCCGACGAGCCGAAGCGCTACCACGCCGTTCCCGGACCGGCCGCCGCGCACTGGCTCGAGGCCAACGACTCCTTCCGTCGGGACGTCCTCGAGCGGCTCGGCGAGTCAGGCCCGCTCCCGTCGAGAGAGATCCCGGACACGAGCGTCGTCCCGTGGCGGTCGTCGGG
>JALDXR010000220.1:0-6222 GCA_032154865.1 Nocardioidaceae bacterium | reverse complement strand
GCGCCGGTGCGGCGACGACGACCGTCTACCCGTCGTCGATAGCCGACGATGTGGGCTACATCCTGGCCGACTCGCAGAGCCAGGTCATCTTCGCCGAGGACGACACCCAGATCGCCAAGATCCGCGAACACCGCGGCGATCTGCCAGAGCTCAGCAAGGTCGTCACGTTCGACGGAACGCCGGACGACGGCGAAGACCCGTGGGTCATCGGGATCGACGAGCTGGAGCGGCTCGGCACCGAGCTGATCGCCGACCAGCCCGACGTCGTGGATCGGCGGGTGGCCGCGATCGATCCGCAGTCGCTGGCGACGCTCATCTACACGTCGGGGACCACCGGTCGTCCCAAGGGAGTGCGGCTTCGCCACTCGGGATGGACCTACGAGGGAGCGGCCGTCGGCGCCCAGAACATCCTGTCCATCGACGACGTCCAGTTCCTGTGGCTGCCGATGTCGCACTCGTTCGGCAAGGTGCTGCTCACCACGCAGCTGCAGGTCGGGTTCGTGACCGCCGTGGACGGCCGGGTCGACAAGATCGTGGACAACCTGGCCGTGGTGCGACCGACGTTCATGGGCGCCGCGCCTCGCATCTTCGAGAAGGCGTACGGCCGGATCGTCACGATGGCCCACGGTGAGGGGGCGGCGAAGGCCAAGATCTTCGACTGGGCCTGCGGCGTCGGAGCCGAGGTGTCCCGGTTGAAGCTCGCCGGCAAGCCGATCCCGGCCGGGCTGGCCCTCAAGCATCGGGTGGCCGACAAGCTGGTCTTCTCGAAGATCCGGGCCCGCTTCGGCGGCCGGGTCCGCTTCTTCATCTCCGGGTCGGCCGCGCTGTCTCGCGATGTCGCCGAGTGGTTCCATGCCGCCGGTGTCGTGATCCTGGAGGGCTACGGCCTGACCGAGACGTCGGCCGGGTCGTTCGTCAACCGGCCGAACAACTTCAAGTTCGGGACGGTCGGCCTGCCGTTCCCGGGCACCGAGGTCCGGATCGCCGAGGACGGCGAGATCCTCATCAAGGGCCCCGGTGTCATGGACGGCTATCACCACATGGAGGAGGAGACCGCGGCGACTCTGGTCGGTGAGGGCTGGCTCGCCACCGGGGACATCGGCGAGGTCGACGAGGACGGGTTCCTGCGGATCACCGATCGCAAGAAGGACCTCTTCAAGACCTCCGGCGGCAAGTACGTCGCCCCGTCCAGCATCGAGGCGTTGTTCAAGGCGCTGTGCCCGTTGGCCAGCCAGATGGTCGTGCACGGCAACGAGCGCAACTTCTGCTCGGCGCTGATCACACTCGACCCCGATGCCGTCGCGGACTGGGCCGAGCATCACGAGATGGCCGGCGCGTCGTACCCCGATGTCGTGACGTCGGACGCGATGCAGGCCGAGATCAAGACCTACGTCGATCGGCTCAACGACCGGCTGAACCGATGGGAGACGATCAAGCAGTTCGTCATCCTGGAGCACGACCTCACGATCGAGTCCGGCGAGCTCACGCCGAGCCTGAAGCTGAAGCGCCGCGTCGTCGAGGACAACTACCGGGATCGGCTGGACGCCCTCTACGGCTAGCCGGCGCGAGCGGTCGCTGTTGGGATACCACGTTCTCGTGGTGCGTCGACACTCTGCACGGCGTCGACCCCATGCAGAGTGTCAACGAGCCATGCAGAGTACGGCACCGCCGGGCGGCTGACACAATCGAGTCGTGCCCTCGACGTTGCCGTCCGGCGAGCCGGCTCCGCCAGACGGCCGGCTGCCTTCGGCTGCGCTCGCCGAGCTCCCCACTCGGCCGTTCGGCGTCTATGTGCACGTGCCGTTCTGCACCGTGCGGTGTGGCTACTGCGACTTCAACACCTACACGGCGGCCGAGCTCGGATCGACGCCCGGAGCCTCCCGCGCCTCGTACGCCGACGCCGTGCGACGCGAACTGGATCTGGCCGCCGGCGTACTCGGGTCCCCGCCGCCCGTGACGTCGATCTTCTTCGGCGGCGGCACCCCGACACTCCTTCCAGCGACCGACCTGACCGGCCTGGTCGCCGCGATCGCCGACTGCTGGGGGCTGGCGCCGGACGCCGAGGTCACGACCGAGGCCAACCCCGACAGTGTCGACGCCGCCCAGCTCGCCGCGCTGCGCGAGGGCGGTGTCAACCGGATCTCGTTCGGCATGCAGTCCGCCGAGCCGCCCGTCCTCGCGACGCTCGACCGGACCCACGACCCGGATCGCGTCCCTGGCGTGGTCGCCGCCGCGCGGGCCGCCGGCTTCGACCAGATCAGCCTGGACCTGATCTACGGCACGCCCGGCGAGACGACGGCGCAATGGCAGTCGAGCGTCGAGGCCGCCGTGTCGATGGCGCCCGATCACGTCTCGGCGTACGCGCTCGTCGTCGAACCCGGAACGGCTCTCGAGCGACGCGTACGCCGTGGCGAGCTGCCGGCGCCGGACGACGACGATCTCGCCGACAAGTACGCCCTGGCCGACGAGCTGCTCGGCGCCGCTGGGTACGACTGGTACGAGATCTCCAACTGGGCCCGCGACCCGGCCGCCCGCTGCGTACACAACCAGCTCTACTGGACCGCCGGGCACTGGTGGGGCTTCGGGCCGGGAGCGCACTCCCACGTCGGCGGCGTGCGGTGGTGGAACGTCAAGCATCCGGCGGCCTACGCGGATCGCCTCGCGTCCGGGACGAGCCCCGCGCATGCCCGCGAGGAGCTCGGCGCCGAGACCCGACGGCTCGAGCGGGTCCTCCTGGAGAGCCGGCTGGTGGACGGACTCGACGTGGACCTGCTCGAGCGGGACGGACGACAGGCGCTAGCCGGCCTGGTCGCGGACGGGCTCGTCGAGCCGGGCGCCGACCGGCTGGTGCTGACCCGGCGGGGCCGGCTGCTCGCCGACACCGTCGTCCGGGCTCTCATGCCGTGACGGCGTCCCTCGGTCCTTGTCGAGGTCGCGCCACTCCGGACGGAATGCCTGGCAGCATGGTGACCGCGAAGTAGGCGAGACCGAGCAGGAGCAGCGTCGGGGAGATGCCGAAGGCGGCGATCGCGAGCCCGCCGACGATGCCGCCGAACGGGATGAGTGCCCAGCACAGCGACGTGTTGAGTGCGGTGAGCCGGCCCATGAGATGACGCGGAATGCGCTCGTAGATCACGGCGCCGAGGATCGGGTTGATGAAACCGGCCGCGAGTCCGCCGGCCATGCCGACCGCGACGATCACCGCGAGCGGGGCATCGAGGGCCATCACGATGAAGCGCGGCGCTCCGGCGATCGTGAAGGCGACGACGTACGTGATGAACCGCGGCAGCCGCTCGCCGAGCCAGGCCGCCATGACCGCGCCGACCGTCGAGGCCGCGGAGAAGGACGCGAACAACAGCGCGAGTGTCCCGACGCCGTACCCGTTGTTGTGCACTCAGTAGGGCATCAGGACGACGGCGTTGGCCTGGTCGATCAGGTTGGTGAGCGCGACCATCACGACAATCGCCACGAGTACGGGATCGCTGCGCAGGAAGTCCCAGCCGGTCCGCAACCGCTCGACGTACGATCCCTCGTGGCCGCAGCGCTGAGGGTAGCCATATTGCGAAACACGCCGGCGCGTTTCGCAATATGGCTACCGCCAGCGGGCGGTCAGGCGGTCAGGGCGGCGTAGCCCCGGAGGACTGCGTCGCCGAGGACGCCGGCGGGGAAGGGCCAACGGCCGCGTTCCAGTGCGTCGTCGGCCGGGACACCGGCGGCGGCCAGCTCCCGGATCTGCTCGGCGACGTCGACGATGTCGCCACGCTGGCTCTGGACGAAATCGCGATCGACGAGCGGGCCGTGTCCCGGCACCACCGCCGGCGCGGACGTCAGGAGCCCGACGACGAGGTCCAGGGTCGCGGGCCACTCGAGCGGGAAGCTGTCGGCTCCGAACACCGGCGGCGCGCTCGACTCGATGAGGTCGCCGGCGTACACCACGTCGGAGTCCGGCACGCGTACGACGACGTCGCCGTTGGTGTGGCCGCGGCCGAGATGGACCACCTCGACGAGGCGTTCGCCGAGGTCAAGCGCCCAAACCGACGAGAACGTCTCGGTCGGCGCGACCACCTCGGTGGCGAGGATCTCGTCGCGGAGCGGATCGGCCACGTCCGCGGTGTACGCCGCCTTGATCCGGCGGGAGTCGGCCGGCAGGGCGACCGGGACCGACTCGTGGGCGACGATCGGCGTACCCGGGAAGGCGCCGTTGCCGAAGGTGTGGTCGAAGTGGACATGGGTGTTGACAACGGCCCGAATCGGAAGCGGCGAGAGCTGCCGAACCGCCTCGGCGAGCTCGCGGCCCTGGATCAGCGACGCTCTCGTGTCGACGACGAGCAGACCCTCGCCGCCGGCGACCACCCCGCACGACATGTCGAACGACTCGTGCCGGCGTACGTAGCAGCCGTCGGCGATCTCTTGCCACGCGTTGAACCCACCCGACGTGTCCATCTCCCGTAGACTGGCACTCATCAGGCGAGAGTGCCAAGGCCGGGGAGGTGCATCGTGCTCGAGGAACGCAAGCTGGAGGTCTTGCGGGCGATCGTCGAGGACTACGTCGCCACGCAGGAGCCGGTGGGTTCCAAGACGCTGGTCGAGCGGCACAAGCTCCCTGTCTCGCCTGCCACCGTGCGCAACGACATGGCGGCGCTGGAGGAGGAGGGCTTCATCGCCCAGCCGCACACCAGCGCCGGCCGGATCCCGACCGACAAGGGCTACCGGCTGTTCGTCGACCGGCTCGCCAGAGTACGACCGCTGTCGGCCCCCGAGAAGCGGGCGATCACGACGTTCCTGGACGGAGCGGTCGACCTGGACGACGTGGTCCAGCGCAGCGTACGGATGCTGGCCCAGCTGACCCGCCAGGTCGCGGTCATGCAGTATCCGTCGCTCACCCGGTCGACCGTCCGGCACGTCGAGCTCGTCTCGCTGGCCCCGAATCGCCTGCTCGTCGTGCTCATCACGAGCACCGGCCGGGTCGAGCAGCGGATCGTCGAGACGACGGCCGCGGTCGGCGACGACCTGCTCGGCGACCTCCGGGCCCGGATCAACATCGCCAGCCTCGGCGAGCGGCTGGTCGACGCCGCCGAGCGGCTCGCCGAGATCCCCGAGACCTTCGAGCCCGCCGACCGACCCATCGCCAGTGCCGTGACCAGCACGTTGGTCGCGGCCTTCTCCGACGAGCGGTCCGACGAGCGGGTCGCCGTCGGCGGCACGGCCAACCTGAGTCACTTCGGCGACGACTTCGACACCTCGATCCGGCCGGTGCTCGAGGCGCTGGAGGAGCACGTGGTCCTGCTGCAGCTGATGGGCGCCGCGTCCAGCCCGCACATCCTGACCGTACGGATCGGGCACGAGGTCCCGTACGAAGAGCTCTCCAGCACGTCCATCGTCACCAGCGGCTACGGACCCGACGAGGATTCGCTGGCGACGCTCGGCGTGGTCGGCCCGACCCGGATGGACTATCCGGGTGCCATGGCGGCGGTGCGCGCGGTGGCTCACTACGTAAGTCGGCGTCTCCGCGAGGAATGACGCGCGGCCGAACTACATTGGTCACGGTGGCGGCTGTGTCGCCGCCTGACTGGTCGCCCTGAGACAAACAAGACAAGGCAGGAATGAGTCCGGACTACTACGAGCTTCTGGGCGTCGACCGCAACGCGTCGACCGAGGAGATCAAGAAGGCCTACCGTCGGGCCGCCCGCAAGCTGCACCCCGACGTCAATCCCGATCCGCACACGCACGAGCAGTTCAAGGCGGTGACGGCCGCGTACGAGGTGCTCTCCGACCCGCAGAAGCGGGAGCTCTACGACATGGGCGCCGATCCGCTGACTGCCGGTCGGGCCGGTGGCGGATTCGGGGCGGGCTTCTCGTTCACCGACATCATGGACGCGTTCTTCGGCCAGACCGGCAATCGCGGTCCGCGCCCCCGGATGCGGCGTGGCCAGGATGCCTTGTTGCGGCTCGACGTCGACCTCGCGGAGGCGGCGTTCGGTACGACCCGCGAGCTGACCGTCGACACGGCGGTGGTCTGTACGGCCTGTCAGGGTGCCGGCACCACCGACGAGCAGGGGCCGGTCACCTGCGAGACCTGTCGGGGCCGGGGCGAGGTCCAGCAGGTGCAGCGATCGTTCCTCGGCGAGATCCGGACCGCTCGGCCTTGTCCGACCTGCCGCGGCTTTGGCACCGTCATTCCGAACCCCTGCGACGAGTGCTCCGGTGACGGCCGGGTGCGGG
>JALDXR010000219.1:0-6229 GCA_032154865.1 Nocardioidaceae bacterium | reverse complement strand
TGGATGACGTAGACGACTCCGCCCGACGAGCGCAGCCAGAGTCGCTCCACCTGGTCGCGCCGATAGACCGTACGTACGGCGTCGTTGCTCACCTCGCGGTGCGACGCCGGATCGTTGACGACGACGTCGCCGGACTGGGTGAACCCCGCCAGCACCATCAGATGCCCTTTGGAGTCGTAGCCGGCGCCGTCGAGTTCGCCCTCGTCGAAGGCCAGCGACATGACGAGCGGAATGCCGGCCGCGATGAACTCCTCGGCCTCGGCGAGCGACCGCAGCCGGGTCACGAACGCCTCCAGGTCCCGGGTCGCCGCGAACGCGGTGTTGAACGCCCAGTTGCCGGTACCGCCGTAGGCGTGGTCGAAGCAGCTCCGCGCGAGGTACGGGACGAAGCGATCGGCCGACTGCGGCTGGACCCAGGCGTAGTCGTGCGGCGGCGGCAGTGCGTCGAAGTAGGACAGGATCATCGCGACCGACGTCGGTGAACACCACGACTGGCCGCCGCCGTCGTAGCGCGGGTAATGGTCGCGATGCAGCTGCTGGGAGTACGTCGGCACGTCGAGCGTGATCGGGTCCGGTAGGCCCGGCTTGCTCGTGAGCGGCAGGGCGGCGTCGTTGTCCCGTTCGACCGCCGACGTCATGATGCCGAGGCGGGTCAGGCGCGGCCGGTCGTCGGTGCCGGCGAGCCGGAACAGGATGGTGCGGACCTGATAGCTCGTCCAGGCTCGATCGGGCTCGATCGCCAGCTCGTCGGCGTCGACACGTACGCCGTCGGCCGACTGCCCCGGCACGGTGGTCGGATGGATCTCGTCGTCGGTCGCGGCCCATCGGGTCATGACGAACCATCTCGACCAGGGCTCGTCGTCGCTGGCGCGGCCGCGCACTCCGGCGCCGATCCACGACGTGCCCGGCGTCTGCGCCGCCCAGGACATGACGATCGACGTCACTGGGAACCGCGACGACTGCGGCGGCGAGACCCAAAGGCCCAGGTCGTAGCTGCGCGGGCCGCTGTCGCCGAACGGGTCGTGATAGTCGCGCTGAGCGGCCGGAATGCCGAGCGTCAGGGCGCCGCCGTCATCGGCGACACCATCGCGAGCGGCCGCCGGACCGGCCAGATCCAGCCAGCCGAACCTGACGTGCCGGTCGCTCGGGTCGGGAGGCGGAGTCATGACGCACCGGCCCGCTGGATCACGTAGACGGTGCCGCCGGTCGTCGGGAGCCAGGCGTTCTCGAACTGCCGCCGCTTGTAGACCCGGCGCACGCCCCGCGCGTGATCCGCGGCCGGATCGTTGACGATGACGCGGCCGGTGCGGGTGAAGCCGCGGATCACGAGCAGGTGCCCGGGTGACGAGCTGAGTGGGGCCCCGTCCAACTCACCGGGGCCGAAGGCGATCGAGGCGACCAGCGGGATGCCGCGGCGGATGAACCCCTCGGCCGCTCGCAGCGAACGCAGTCGGGTGACATAGGCGTCGAGGCCCAGCGTGCCGGCGTACGCCGTGTTGAACGGCCAGTTGCCGGCGCCTTGGTATCGGTAGTCGTACGAGTACCGAGCGCCGTGGTCGACCCATCGGGCCGGGTGCGGCTTCTTGACCCAGGCGTACTGCTTCGGCCTCGGCAGCCGGTGCCAGCGGCCGAGCACCATCGCGACCGAGGTGGGCGAGCACCACGCCTCGCCGCCACCGTCGTAACGCGGATAGTCGCCTTGGTGCACCATCTGCGACCAGCGCGGCACCCGCACCTCGACCTTGCGCCGCATGGTCGTGGCGCTCGTGCGGACCGAGCCGCCGCGCGGCACTCGCGACGCCACTGCGCCGGCGGAGCGGACCGTCGGCGAGCCGGCGGTGCCGAGGCGTCGGAGCAGCGTGATCCGAAGCTGCCAGGCCGAGTATCGCCGGCCGCGATCGGTGATGAGGGTGTCGACGTTGACGCTGCTGGCGTCGTCCGGCTGGCGCTTCGGCGACGTGCGATGGAACGCCTGATCGCCACCGGCCCAGCGGGCCATCACGTCCCACGAGCCGGCGCCGCCACCGCGCCGGCCACGGACCGCGAGCTCGATCCAGGTGCCGCGCGGCGTGGTGGCGTTCCAGGACGGGACCAGCTCGGTGAGCCCGAAGCCGGTCCGGACCCAGCCGGAGGTCCATCGCGCGAAGCCGTAGCGACGCGCTCCGCCGGCACCCCAGGGATCGTCGTACCGCCGGATCCCGATGCGATGGTCGATGCGGATCGCGCCGTTGCGTACCCGGACCCCGGCGCGAGTGCCGGTACGCCAGGCAGCGTCGGTCGACCAGCGCTTCAGGTCGATGTGGCGCGTGACGGCCTGGCGCGCCCTGACCGCATCGGTACGGTCTGCGGAGGACACTCCGGACGACGCACCCGCGGCCGAGGTGATCGGCACCGAACCCAGACCGCCCGCAGCCAGCACCAGAGCCAGCCCGGCGGTCACGGACGGTCGCGGTCGCATCACACGCGACACGCTAACCCGCAGACCCGCCGTATGGGCGAGCGACGATCCGACAATGTGTGGGAAATGTCGGCCTGTCGATCACCCGCAGTACGGGCGTCGTCACGGACCTCGTCCCTCCCGGTCGGCAAGCCGCCGACTCTGGGCTGCCAAGTCGTGCCTTTAGACGACTTCGGCGCCGGCTCCGCATGCGTCCGGATCGAAGCGGCGCGATCCGAGCGGAGCCTCGGCCTGCTGGTTCTTCGGCGGCAGCGGCACCCGGACCAGCGAGCCGGGATCCCGCAGCCTCATGCTGACGTCGACATACGGGAGTGACTTCCGGTACTTCCGACCCACCCGAATCGAGGCCGACTCGAGGGCTGCTTGAATGTCGACGCCGTGCACCGACCACTCGACGAACCGCTTCGATCGAATCCGGATCTCCGCCGGCACTCGCAGGCCGCCGACCTGTCCACCGAGGCTCGCTTCGAATCCCGGCCCGGCCAAGAAGACCGCGATTGACATCGGAATGGTCGCCACGATGAGGCCGGGGTCCGCCTCGTTCGCGAACACCGGGCGAGCCCTGAGTGGGCCGATCACCTCGAACGGGAACACCGCGGTCCCCTCTTTGACCTTCTTGGCGGATTGCATCATCGCCCAGCACGACCACTCGGACAGCCGAACCAGCGAGCGGCGCCCGCGCGTGATGAGCCGGGCCTTGAAGTCGTCCTCTCCCAAGTACCCGAAGACGACCGTGCGGGTGCGGGCTCGCACCCGGTGCAGGTCGTACACGCCTCGCGATCGCATGATCCGCATCGACGTCGAGTCGTCCGGATCGCCGACCCGCACGGCGCGAGAGAGGTGTCCGGTGCCGGTCCGGAGCAACGTACGCTTCGCCTGCCGGAGCAGTCTGGCCGCAGCCTTGCGCTCATGTGGCGTGGTGGCATCGGTCGGCAGTTCGACTGGTGGTTTGAACGGCGACCGCTCCACTTCCGCGTCAGTGGAGTCGGTCGCGGTGCTCGGCGATGGGCTCGTCGGCGGCGCGACTAGCTTCTCGCTGCTCGCGCAGCCGCTGATCAGTACAGTCAGGGCCGCCAGGCAGCCCAGCATGGAACGCGTAGATGTCATGGCATGCCGCCGCGGCCCCGAGCGCCGCCCCTCCCTTGTCCTTGAACGGCCCGTCCGGCTTGGCGATCGGAGCCTAGCGCCATCTCGCCGTCACAGCGACCGGCAAGCACGATCAAGCCGGGTGGCACCGCTCGTGCGAGCATGTCGCGCGTGGAGAGCCATCCGGCGATCGAGCTGGACGATGTCGTCGTGACGCGGTCCGGCCGGCGCGTGCTCGATCACCTGACCGCTTCGTTCGCCACCGGCCGGATCACCGCCGTCGCCGGTCCGTCCGGAGCGGGCAAGACCACTCTGCTGCGGTTGATCAATCGGCTGTCGGTGCCCGATTCCGGCGTCGTGCGCTATCGGGGCACCGATGTCGCCGAGCTGGATCCGCTGGTCCTGCGTCGCCGGGTCGGCATGGTGTTCCAGCGGCCGACGGCGTTCCCGGGTACGGTCCGGGCCAATCTCGCCGAGGCGGCGCCGGACCGCGACGGCTCATACGTCACGGCCCTGAAGCAGGCCGCCCTCGACCCCGCGATGATCGACCGCGACACGGCGCAGCTGTCCGGCGGCGAACTGCAGCGGGTGTGCCTCGCCCGGACCCTCGTGACCGAGCCGGAAGCGTTGCTGCTCGACGAGCCGACGTCGAACCTGGACGACGATGCCGCCGCGCTGTTCGAGGCAGCGGCCCGTTCCCTGGTCGGCTCCGGCACGACGATCGTGTGGGTGACCCACAACCGGGCGCAGCTGGAGCGGGTCGCCGACGACGTACTCGAACTCAGGAGACAACCATGATCACGTGGCTAGGCCTCGCGGCGTCGGTGCTGCTGGTCGGCATCGCGATCGGCATATCGGCGTTGTTGCGACTCCGCCTGGAGCGGGAGCTGGTCGTCGCGTCGATCCGGATGGGCGTCCAGCTCGCCCTGGTCGGCGGCGTACTGACCCTCGTGATCGCCGACGATCGCTCGATCTGGTGGTCTTGGCTGTGGGTCGCCGGGATGGTGGGGTACGCCTCCGACGTCGCGGCTCGACGAGCGCCGCAGGTCCCGGGGCTGCGATGGCTGGCGCTGGGCGCGTTCAGCGTGGCTGCCGTCGTGACGATGGGGGTGTTGTTCGGCCTCGACGTGTTCCCGGTGGACGGTCGTACGGTCGTGCCGCTGGCCGGGATGATGGTCGGCAACTCGATGACGGCCACGGTGCTCGCCGGTCGGCGGGTGATCGAGGAGATCGGCGACAAGCGCGACCAGGTCGAGGCGCGACTCGCGCTCGGTCGGGACTCGCGCGCGGCCGCCAGACCGTACGTCCGGGCCGCCCTGCGATCGGCGCTGACGCCCCAGATCGAGACGACGAAGGCGACCGGGCTGGTGTTCCTCCCGGGTGCGATGACGGGGCTGATCCTCGCCGGGGTCGATCCGGCCGACGCCGTCAAGGTGCAGGCCGTGGTGATGTTCCTCGTCCTCGGTGCCGTCGCGACGACGACCACCGTCGTGGCACTCGGCGCCGCGAGCCGCCTGTTCACCCCCGACCACCGGCTCCGCCTCGTCGACGATCCGCCACTCCGACAGTGACCATCCGTCACTCCGACACCGACGATCCGTCACTCCGACAGCGACGATCCGTCACGGATGACCGGGCGCGCCGTCGCTAGACGTTGGTCCGCTCGCACGCGGTCGCATCGAGGTCGTCGGCTTTCGCCGGCATCCGTACCCGATCGCTACGCGGTGGTAGCCGAATCGGCCCCACCCTGCCCACGTCGCTCAATTCGACGTGTACGTTGACCCGCGACAGGTCGGTGTCGCGGTCGTCGAGAAAGGTGAACATCCTGATCGCGTACCCGAGATCGTCCCCGCGGACCGACCACGACGTGAACTCTCCTGACTCGAGATGGATCTTCGCCTTCACCGGAATTTCGTCGATCATCTCCGCCAGTTCCGTGTAGATCGACGTACTGACCAGTCCCACGACAACCCGAAGCGGCACCATCACCTCGATGACGTCGGAGGAACCGACATCCGGGAAGTTGGTCGGCTCGGCGAGCAGGAACCCGGCGATCTCGGCCGGCAGTCTGGACGAACCCGGATTGGGATTGAGCTCGGCGATCGGCGAATCGTCGTTGCGAGACAGCACGACCCAACATGGCCAGCCGACGATGCGTACGATCCGCCGCCGGCCGTCGCTCGCGAACTCGAACGGCAATGGCGCATCGTCTCCGGTCGCGTCGCGCAGCGTTGCCTCGCCCCGGGCCCGCCGATGTTCGATGTCGTACGTGCCCTCGGCCTGCCGGATGACCGATCTCGCCTCGCGTTTCGGCCGGTACGTGACCTCGCGGACGAACCGGCCTGTGACGTCACGCCGCAGCGCTTGCTGCCCCGCCTCGAGAATGGCTTCGACCGAGTCGTCGTTGGCCGAGGAGTCAGACCGCGATTGCCCGCGATCGCCCTCCGACGGTTCGGCCACGAGGTCGCTCGCCCCGCCGCAGGCGCCGACCGCCGCGACGGTGAAGGCCATCGCTAAACACAGGAATAGGCGCGTGTTGGCCATGCAGTCCGGCGTTTCCCCGAACGCCAGTCCCTCCCTCAAGGTGCTGCCGATGAGCCGATCGGGGGGCAGAGCATATCGCGCCGCACCGTTGGTCGAGCGGGATCGAGTGCCCCGGCCAACGACCATCCGTCACTCGGACAC
>JALDXR010000218.1:0-6233 GCA_032154865.1 Nocardioidaceae bacterium | reverse complement strand
CGAGCCATCCCGCCAGGAACCGCTCGCGACGGCCGGGGGTTTGCCAACACGCCCTGAGGCCGTCGCGGAGCCGATCAGACGTGCGAAGCCACCCGAGGGCTCGACGTGGAGCTCTCGCCACAACAGCCTTCGGAAACGCCGATAAGCCACGATGGCCTCGCCGACATTGCCCTCGGCCAGATGCACCTCGACGAGACAGCGGTGCGCGCTCTCACGCAGCGGTTCACCCCGGATCGACGCGAGGGCCGCCGACACCGCGGCGGCGAAGTCACCCTGCCGGGCCAGCCGGATCGCGAGCGCCTCCAGCGCATGCAGCCGGACCTGTCGCCACTGCTCACGCGGCAGCGCGAGCCAATCCTCGAGGTACCAGTCCGGCAGCAGGTCCGCGTCCAGGGCGGCCAGCGTCTCGGCCGAGGCACAGCGCGGGCCGTCCGACCTGTGGTCCAAGAGCTGCACGGCCGTCGAGTGACCGGTCCGCAGGTCGACCTCCACATGTCGCGCCAGCCGGAGTCGGGTGCCGACCGTCTCCACGACCGCGTCGTCCGCGGTGTGTAGGCGCCACAGGGCGGAGCGAAGGCTTCCCAAGGCATGCGAGTCGGTGGCGTCCAGCCACAGCGAGCCGGCGACAAAGGACCGCTGCACCGCACGATCGTGAACAGCAAGAAAGGCCAGCAGCCGCTCCGCGCTCTGTGGCAATGACACCGGCAGGTCGTCGCGACGGAGCTCGAATCCCGGCAGCAGCCTGAGCAGAGATCGACGCCGGGTCGGTCGGTCGATCCGCGGCAGCCTGCTGATCCGGGGAGCCACGAGTCGACCTAGTCGTGGACGTGGCTTCGGCTGTCGAGGGCGCGGGAAGGACAACTGATCATGATGGACGGCACCCCGCATGACTTCTCCGGCAAGGCACCCCGTGGGCCGCGGCGCACCTCGACGGCCGCCAAACTGCCCAAGCTCCTCGCCGCTACGCGTTTCGTACAGACTAAGGCGAGCTGGCCCACGGGCGACTAGGGTCCAAAGTCAGCAATTCTGCCCTCAACCCCTGGCGTAAGCGACCCCGAAGCATGGCACGATGTCCCGGGTCGTCGCGTGGAGGACGGCACGAACACATGAGAGGGACATGATGATCAGTCGTGCACGCATTCTTGGTCTGGCAGCGGTTCTGACCCTCGCCGTCGGATCTCTCGCCGGTGGAACGGCCGGTGCCGAGCCGAGCAAGCAGCGACCGGGCAAGCCCGTGACCGTCATGAGCCGCAACATCTACCTCGGCGCGGACATCAATCGCCCGATCAACGCGGCGCTCGCAGCACAGCAGCAGGGCAAGACGCCGCAAGAGATCCTCGTCGCGCTGGCCAACGCGACCCACCTGACCCGCGCGAACGTCGACCAGACGAACTTTCCGGTACGCGCGGGGCTGCTGGCCAAGGAGGTCGACCGCGCCGAGCCGGATCTGATCGGGCTCCAGGAAGTCGCATTGTGGCGCTCCGGACCACTGCAGCTCGACCAGGTCGCTGTGCCCAACGCCACCACGGTCGACTACGACTTCCTTCAGATCCTGCTCGACGCTCTCGCCGCCCGTGGCGAGCACTACGTCGCCGTGGCGGTCGGCGATCGGGCCGATGTCGAGGCGCCGAGCTTCACCGGCAGCCCGTTCGACGGCAGCATCGGTGGCAACCCTCACGACGTCCGCCTGACGATGCGGGACGTCATCTTGATGCGGGTCGAGGACGGGCTGAAGGCGCTGGACGACGGTGACGCGGTCTACTCCCACAACCTGACGGTCGATCTGGTCGGAACGACTCTGAGCTTCGACCGTGGCTACCAGTGGGTCGACGTCCGGGCCGGCGCGACCAGGTTCCGATTCATCAACAGCCACTTCGAGGCGTTCAGCTCCGACATCGCGCTGGCGCAGGCCCAGGAGCTGCTGGCCGACGCGCCGGCCTCCAGCCGTACGAACGTGTTCGTGTGCGACTGCAACACCGACCCGCTCAACGACAGCGTCAAGCCCCACGACACCGTGCCGCACAAGGCGCCCTACGAGCTCATCACCGGTGCCGGCGGATTCACCGACGAGTGGCTCGAGTTCGCGGCGGCCGAGGAGGGCTGGACGTCCGGGCTGTCGGAGCTGGTAAACGACCCGACCGCCGACGGCTTCGACCACCGGATCGACTTCGTCTTCGGACGTACGGCTGACGGTGCGGGGCTCGACACGCGCCGGGGCGGCGTCACCGGGACCCAAGAGAGCGACCGCGATCCGGCGACCGGACTGTGGCCGTCGGACCACGGCGGTGTCGTGCTGCGACTGCGCGGGCTGTAGCGCGACGGGCCAGTCGGCTCCGCCCGGGCGGGACGTGCGATCCCGCGCGGGCCGCCATCGCCATCTGACAGCTACCCCGTATCCCCTGCGGATTCGGGTGCAGCGGTCGCGTACCGGCGACGTGCGGCCTGAGAGGATCCGGGCATGTTCACGACTCGGCCAACGCTCCAAGGCACGTTCGGCATGGTGTCGTCGACGCACTGGCTGGCCGCGTCCAGCGCGATGGCCGTGCTCGAGGACGGCGGCAACGCGTTCGACGCCGCTGTCGCGGCCGGATTCGTGCTGCACGTCGTCGAGCCGCATCAGTGCGGGCCGGCCGGCGAGGTCCCGATCCTGTTCGCCACCGCGGGCGGTGCGCCGACGCTCCTGTGCGGCCAGGGTCCGGCACCGGCCGGCGCCACGATCGACCACTACACCGACCTGGGTCTCGACCTGGTTCCCGGCGCGGGTCCGCTCGCCGCCGCCGTCCCCGGCGCGTTCGACGCCTGGATGCTGCTCCTCCGCGATCACGGCACCAAGACGGTGCGCGAGGTGCTGTCGTACGCGATCGGGTACGCCGAGCAGGGACATCCCGCCGTACATCAGCTCACAGACACCATCGACCGGATGCGCGACGTCTTCGACACTGAGTGGACCACGTCCGCGGCGGTCTATTGCCCCGATGGCCGGTCGCCGCGCGCCGGTGAGCTGCTTCGCAATCCCACGTTGAGCGCGACCTGGCAGCGGATCATCGACGAGGCGGAGAGCGTTGGCGGCGGCCGCGATGCCCAGATCGACGCCGCTCGGCGGACCTGGTCGCAGGGGTTCGTCGCCGAGGCGCTCGCGGAGTCGGCGGCCCGGCCCACCATGGACAGCTCCGGACGGCGCCATCCAGGGACGCTCACCGCCGACGATCTGGCCGCCTGGTCCGCGACGTACGAGGAGCCGGTCAGCCACGACTGGAACGGCTGGACCGTCTGCAAGCCGGGCCCATGGAGCCAGGGACCGGTGTTCCTCCAGCAGCTCGCCCTGTTGCCGCCGGACCTGCCAGATGCCGGACCCGACTACATCCACCTGCTGGTCGAGGGCGCCAAGCTCGCCTTCGCCGATCGAGAGGCGTGGTACGGCGACGCCGCGGAGGTCCCACTCGACACGCTGCTCTCCCGGCCGTACAACGATGCCCGCCGCGAGCTGATCGGCCCCCAGGCGTCCTGGGAGTTGCGGCCCGGATCGCCGGACGGCCAGGCGCCGCGGCTCCCCTCGCCGCGGAGGGCAGCGGTCGGCCGCGGCGGCGATCCCAACAGCGACACGTGTCAGGTCGCCGTCGTCGACCGGTGGGGCAACCTGGTCGCGGCGACCCCGAGCGGTGGCTGGCTCCAGAGCAATCCCGTGATGGAGTCGCTCGGCTTCCCCCTCGGCTCCCGGCTCCAGATGACCTGGCTGCAGCCCGGCCTGCCGAGCTCGCTCACACCGGGCCGACGGCCGCGTACGACACTCTCGCCGTCCCTCGCACTGCGCGACGGCGTACCCCTCATGGCCTTCGGCACTCCCGGCGGCGACCAGCAGGACCAATGGGGCTTCCACTTCTTCCTCGCCGCCGCTCGCCGTGAGCAGGTGCGCTCGGGACCCGATCTCCAGGGTGCGATCGACGCACCCGCCTGGCATACGTCGGCGTTTCCCAGCTCGTTCTATCCGCGCTGCGCCGAGCCCGGGAGCCTCGTCATCGAGGCCCGGCACGGCCACGACGTCGTCGCGGCGCTGCGGGCGCGAGGGCATGACGTCACGGTCGACGGCGCGTGGACCCAGGGTGAGCTCTGCGCGGTCCATCGCGACCCGGAGTCCGGTGTCTTGTCGGCCGCGGCCAATCCACGCGGCATGCAGGGATACGCCGTCGGCCGATGATCCGCGGGCGCCCCCGGAAGTGCACCGCTTGGTGGCCGCGCGCACCGTGGGGGTAGGCATATTGCGAGACACGCCGGGCGTGTCTCGCAACATCGCTACCGCCAGTGACGCGGCTGGGGCAGTCTCGGAAGCTCTCGAGCCCACAGGAGACCCAGCGCGATGGCCCACGAGTGCATCAATCCTCCGGACCTGCCGACTCCCCCGACCTACAGCCACGTCGTGGTCGCGACCGGATCCCGGCTGGTGTTCGTCGCCGGTCAGGAGCCGGAGGATCAGCAGGGCAACCTGGTCGGGTCGGGCGATCTGGCCGCACAGGCCCGCCAGGTGTTCGACAACCTCGGGCGGGCGCTGGCCGCGGCGGCGGCTCGGCCCGAGCAGGTCGCCAAGATCACGATCTACGTCGTCGGCTACCGCCGCGAGGTGCTGCCGATCATCGAAGCGGCGAGGGTGACGCTGTTCGGCGATCACAAGCCGGCCGACACCATCGTCGGCGTGACCGCCCTCGCCAGGCCCGGCTACCTGCTCGAGGTCGACGCGGTCGCCGTCGCCGACGACTGAGCCACCGCCACGGCCGCCACATCGGCACACGTGTGCTTCGTACCGACCGTGGAGCGGGTCGGCGGTGGTCGCGACGCGGCATACGCGGGACGTGGGACGCGTGTGACAAGCGGCTGCGAGCGACGACGGCGGCGATAACCGGTCGCGCCCCTCAGCCGTCAAGGCGAAGATCGAGGCATGCTTCCGGAGCCCGTGCCGCAGACCGCGACGGCCGTACGCCCGACCTGGGCGGACCTGCCAGCCGACGTCCGCGCGATCATCGCCGAGCAATGCGGCGGCACCGTCGTCGCGGCCGAGTCGATGGGAACGGGCTTTACACCCGGCTTCGCGTCCCGGCTCCGGCTGGACGACGGGCGCCGAGCCTTCGTCAAGGCGGCCGACGACGCGACTCGACAGCTGTTCGCCGACAGCTATCGCGAGGAGGCCCGCAAGCTCGATGCCCTCCCCGACACGATCCCGGCACCGCGGCTGCGGTGGTCGCACGACGCCGACGGTTGGGTCATCCTCGGTTTCGACGACATCTCGGCTCGCCATCCCCAACGGCCGTGGCGTACCGACGAGCTCGGACTGGTGCTGACCGCGATCGATGCCACCGCCGCGCTCCTGACACCGGCGCCGGACACGTACGACTGGTCGCCGCTGTCCGGGTTCCTCAACACCGACCCGCCGCGATGGGAGCAGATCGCCGAATGGAGCGGCACACCGGACTGGCTTCGTCCACACCTGAGCGAGTGCGGGCAGCTCTCCGACCTAGGCGACAGCGCGATGGCCGGCGACACCGTGGTCCACGGCGACATCCGCGACGACAACGTCCTCATCGACGCCGACGACACGGTATGGATCTGCGACTGGAACTGGCCGCTGCTCGGCAACCCGGCCCTCGACACGGTCGTCGTCCTGACCAGCGCACATGGCGACGGCCTGGACGCCGATGCCTGGCTGCCGCGCTGTGAGACGACCATCGACGTGGACGACAGCGTCGTCGACGGCACCCTCGCCATGCTTGCCGGCTACTTCTGGACCTCGTCGCTGCAGCCGACGCCCGAGACCTCGCCGTGGCTACGCGTTCATCAGCGGTGGTACGCCGAGGCATCGACCGACTGGCTGGCCCGGCGGCGCCGATGGCGATGAGGCCGGTGGCGCCGTCGGCGGTCGGGGTTCGCCAGCCGTACGCGAAGACACCGCCTCGGGTACGAGCCTGGGTCGAGCAGCAGCTCGGATCGCCGGTCTCCGTGGCGGCCACGCAGCCCGGCGGCATGTCGCCAGGCTGTGCGGCTCGACTGCGTACGGCCGACGACCGGACCGCCTTCGTCAAGGCAGCCGGCAGGGCGCCCAAGCCGAGGACACCCGAGCTCTTCCGCCACGAGATCGACGTGCTGTCGACCCTGCAACCAGCCAAATACCGCCCCCGACTCATCGCGAGCTACGACGACAGCGACTGGGTCGCGATCCTGCTCGAGGAGGTCGACGGCCGGCATCC
>JALDXR010000217.1:0-6238 GCA_032154865.1 Nocardioidaceae bacterium | reverse complement strand
CGGCGACGTCGATTTTGACGGGGTGGACGAGATCATCGCCGGGACCGGCTGGGGCGACGGCGCCCTCGTCCGGGTTTTCAAAACGGACTCGGACGGAGCCTGGACGCTGCTCCGGGAGTTCACCGCGTTCGATCCGGCGCCGCTGGGGGGCGTCCGGGTGGCGGCGGGGGACCTGGACGACGACGGCGCGTCCTGGCAGCAGGCCCAGGTGCAGCGCAGCCACGGCCAGTGGCAGGTCACCGTGCGCCACCCGGCATCTGCCGGCTACGTCTCACTCCGCGTCGAGGCCGAGGGGGCCGGCGGAGCCGCCGTCACCGAGGAGATCATCCGCGCCTACCAGCTGCGCTGAGGCCAGCCAGCGGGCGTCCGATCGCCGGTCGACTCGTCCGATTCCGTACGCCCACAGCGAACACCTGCGCGTAGGGCCAGCTCACCCCGCCCAGACAAGCGACATCTCTCACACGCCGAGACCGTAGGCTCGGGAAGGATTTGCCTGGACGGTATGTTGATCACCGACGTAGTCACCGAAGCGGCGCCGAAGGGAATTGGGAGGCCAGACGTGACGACTGCAGTTGCGAGAGATGCGGCCCTCAGTGCCGCCGACCGCTGTGACCGCTGCGGCGCCCAGGCATATGTGCGCGCCGAGCTGCCCGGCGGCGGCGAGCTGTTGTTCTGCGCTCACCACGGACGCAAGCACGCCGGCGAGCTGGCCAAGATCGCGCTCTACATCCATGACGAGACGGATCGGCTGGCCGACACCCCGGCGACGGCTCCCGACGACGAGATCTAAAGGCATGAGCGCGGGCGTCGGGCCCGCTTGCGACACCAGGTTCACATGAGCACCAGTGGCGAGGTCGTGATCGGCCTCGCCATTGTTGTGGGTATCGCCGGTGTGATCGTTCCGGTCCTGCCCGGCGGGCTCCTGGTCGGTGCGGCCATCGGGGTGTGGGCGTTCCTCACCGGCGGGGTGACGGCCTGGGTGGTCTTCGCGGTCGCGGCGTTGTTGCTCATCGCGTCGTCGCTCGGGAAGTACGCCGTCGCCGAGCGTCATCTGCGCGGCGCCGGCGTACCCCGCGAGACGATGGTGGTCGGAGCGCTGCTCGGCATCGTCGGCTTCTTCGTCGTCCCGGTCGTCGGCCTGCTGATCGGGTTCGTCGTCGGCGTCTACTTCGCCGAATGGCAGCGGCTCCGCGACGGCGCCCAGGCTCGCCGGGCCACGATCGCGGCACTCAAGGCCAGCGGCTTCGCCGTGCTGATCGAACTGGCCGGCGTGTTGCTCGCCGCCGGAGTCTGGGTCACCGGCCTGTCGATGACGTGAGGTGTCGTCAGACCGCCCGGTCCAGCCGTACGCGCAGCCGGCGCCGGGCGCCCTCGATCGCGATCCGTACCGACGTCTCGCGGTCGTCGAGGTCGGCGAGTAGCACGGCGTGCTCGTACTCGCCGACGACACCGACGGCGCGGATCGCGGCGACTCGCACCCGCGGCGATCGGTCCGAGATCAAGGGCACGAGCGCCTCGGCCCCGCTGCCGAGCTCGCGCTGGCCGACGACCTTCGCCGCGATCTCCCGCACCCGCCAGGCCGGATCGGACAGCGCCGCCACCACGCCGGGCTCGGCGTAGGGCTGCCAGACGTAGCGAAGACTGCGCGCGGCCCACACCCGCGGCCAATGGTCCTGGCGCCGCGCGGCCAGGTTGTGTCCACGGTCGAGCTGAGCTACCGCATGGGCGCCGCCGAGATACGGCAGCGGAATCGGCAGCAGGTCGTAGTCGGTGTGCCCGTCGAGCAGCGCCAGGCACATGTCGATCACCGCGTGCTCGCCATAGTCGTGCACCGCCTCGGCGACAAGGTCCCGCGGATGGGCATAGACGTCGGACGGCTGCTGGCGCGGCACCGTCCCACTCAATCATCGCGATCCGGCACTCGGGCAGCGCCCTTGGTCCCTTCTCCAGGCGCCGCGCAGCAATCCCTCTTCGCCACTGATCCGTACGAGTAATGACAAGACGGTCTTCGGGCCTACAAAGGGAGTCTCGGGGACAGGAGGACAGCATGACCGGCGAGCTGCTCGACGGCAGGGCTGGCGTTGGCGGCACGGGTGTTCTGGAGGCCCTCAACACCCGATGGCACAAGGCCGCACTTATCGGTTTCATGGCGATCGTCTTGGCGCATTGGGCCGAGCACGTCGCTCAAGCGATCCAGATCTGGGGACTGGGTTGGGAGATCAAGGAGTCCCGCGGAGTGCTCGGTCTGGCTTTCCCCTGGCTGGTGACCTCCGAGTGGATGCACTACGGCTACGCCGTGCTGATGCTCGTCGGGCTGTTCGTGCTGCGGAAGGGATTCGTCGGGCGGGCCCGCACGTTGTGGACCATCGCGCTGGGCGTCCAGGTCTGGCACCACCTCGAACACCTGTTGCTGCTCATCCAGGCCACCACCGGCAGCTACCTGCTCGGCCGGGCCGAGCCCACGAGCATCATCCAGCTCCTCGCGCCGCGGGTGGAGCTGCACCTGTTCTACAACGCGGTGGTGTTCACGCCGATGGTGGTCGCGATGATCCTGCACTTCCGGCCGCTGCCTTCTGAACGTGCCCAGATGCGTTGCACCTGTGCTCCTGCGGCGGCCTGACGAGCGGCCGGGTCACGACGACGGGCTCTTCTCGAAGTACGTCTGGCACAACCGCAGCCGGCGGGCGTCCCAGACCATGTAGCTGCCGAGGACGAGCTGTTCGACGCTGCGGCCGACGTCCTCCCATCGATCCCGCAGCCAGAGGTAGTCGAGCCGTAGTCGTCGCCATTCGACTCGGTCGCCGCGCGGGGTCATGAGGCACGGGCCGCGGTTGGGCAGCGCCCGGGTGTGAGCCGCCGTCGTGGCGAAGGCGTAGCGACTGACGAGATCGCGAGCCACCGCCTTGATGGTGATCGGAGCCAGGTGCCAGGCCGGGCACGGGCGGTTGGCGGCGACGCCGAACGGGATGTAGCCGCCGGTGTCGTGAAACTCCGGATAGCTGAAGCACAGGACGGAGCCGGCCGGGATCGCTTCGTCGGCGGACAGCGGGATGTCCGTGCTGGTGATCCGATGGGCTACGCCGAACAGCGGGTAGCGCCGAAGGGTCTGCTCGAGGGCGTGGTCCAAGACCGCGTCGTCGGTGACGGCCTGCTGCATCGCCTCGTCGGCCGCCAGTGTCATCAGCAGGTGGGCGGTGGCCTCGCTGCTCTGCACGACCGCGGTGTTGAAGAACGTGCCTTGCAGATAGAACGCCTGCTCACGGCGGTTCAACACGGTGGGCAGCTCGTGCGGCACGGTGTCGAGGACGTCCTCGAGATGGCGGGTCAGGCGAAGCCGCCGGTCCATGTGCCGAAGGCCGCAGCACTTCAGCGCCGTGATCACGTCCCGGGCATTGCCGAGGATCAGAGCCCGGACCTCGTCGGTGGCGGGTTTGCCGAAGACGACCCGGTGGTAGAACTCGGCCCACACCGGCATCACCAGGTCGCGCAGCCGTACGAGGCCCGTCTCCACCGGCAGGGCGGAGGCGACGCTCTCGCCGGCGAGCCGGTCGGCGGCCCGGCTCGGCATGGTGAGGATGCGCCGGGTGCAGTGGGCCACCTCGTCGTAGCGGGGCCCCGGCTCGAGATGCTCCTGATGGACCTCAGGCCCGGGCGACAGCCAGTACCAGAACAGGTCCGACAGCGCCGCGCCACGACTGCGGCCATTCGCCGCCGGATTGGAGTAGAGCTCCAGAAATCGCGTGGTGTCCACGAGCTCACCGGGGATGGCGATGCCTTCGGAGCCGTTGACCCGGGCGAACACCCGCATCCGCAAGGCAACGACGACGCGAGGCAGCCAGAAGGGCAGGCTGGCCAGCACGGCGAGGGCGGCGACGATGACTGCGACGGTCACGTCCGTTGTACGTCGACGGGGATCGGAGGGATTTCGCCGCAATCTCCCGGCCTGCGTCGTCCGTAGAACATGTCGTGGACTATGTCGTTATCGGTGCCGGCCCGGCCGGGCTTCAACTGGCGTACTTTCTCGGCAAAGCGGGACTGGACTACGTGGTCCTCGAGGGCGGTGACTCGCCCGGCACGTTCTTCCAGACGTACCCGCGCCACCGGAAGATGATCTCGATCAACAAGCCGCACACCGGCTGGCACGATCCGGACAAGGATCTGCGGGTCGACTGGAACTCGCTGCTCTCCGACGATCCAGACCTGCGCTTCACCCGCTACACCGATCGCTACTTCCCCGACGCCGACGACTATCTGCGCTACCTCGCCGACTTAGCTCAGGGGCTCAACATCCGGTACGGCTGCCGGGTCCGTCGGGTCGACCAGGGGTTCCGGGTGCATTGCGAGAACGGCGAGACGATCGAGGCGAAGCGGGTCGTCGTCGCGACCGGGTTCGGCGCCGCCCGCACTCCGTCGATCCCCGGCATCGAGACGACCGAGACCTACGCGGACGTCTCCATCGATCCCGACGACTTCACCGACCAGCGGGTCTTCATCATCGGCAAGGGCAACTCGGCGTTCGAGACCGCCGACAACCTGACCGAGCGGGCCGCCGTCATCCACGTCGCCGGCCCCAGCTCGCTCAAGCTCGCCTGGCGCACGCACTTCATCGGCCACCTCCGCGCGGTCAACAACAACTTCCTCGACACCTACCAGCTCAAGACCCAGAACATGGTCCTGGACGGCGACATCGTGCAGATCGAGCGTCGCCCCGAGGACTTCCTGATCACGTTCGCGTACGCCCGGCGGGACCGCGTCGTCCAGCTCGCGTACGACCGGGTGATCACCTGCACCGGCTTCCGCATGGACGCGTCCGTCTTCGACGGCGACTGCCGGCCGGAGCTGATGATCGACGACCGCTTCCCGGCCCTCACCCCCGAGTGGGAGTCGGTCAACGTGCCCGGCCTCTACTTCGCCGGCACCCTCACCCAGTCCCGCGACTTCAAGAAGTACACGAGCGCCTTCATCCACGGCTTCCGGTACGGCATCCGGGCGCTGGTCCGCATGTTCCAGCAGAAGTACCACGGCACCGAATGGCCGCATCGCATCGTGCCGACCGACGAGATCGCCGACGCCGTCCTGGCGCGAATCAACCGCACGTCCGCGCTCTTCCAGCAGTTCGGCTTCCTCTGCGACGTCATCACGCCCGACGGTCGCTACTACGAGGAGATGCCGCTGGACTATGTGCCGTTCGACGAGTGCTTCACCGTCAGCCTCGAGTACGGCGCCGGCCACGACGCGATCGACCCGTTCGACATCGACGCCGGCCGGGCCTGGGAGGCCGACCCGTCGCACGACGATCGCTACCTGCATCCGGTGGTCCGCCGGCGCAGCAAGGGTCAGGTCGTCGCCACCTGCCGGATGCCGGAGGACATCTGCAACGACTGGGTCGACGAGGCGACCTACCGCGAACCGCTGCGGACTTTCGTCAAGGATCATCTGTGAGCGAGCTCCATGCCGCCGAGTCGCCGGCCCGTACCCACGCCCAGCCGGAGCTTGGTCTGGTCAACGTACGCGAGTTCGAAGCGGCGGCCCGGGAGCGGCTCGACCCGGTCTACTACGACTACTTCGCCAGCGGAGCCCAAGACGAAGTCACCGTCGCTGCCAACGAGGCCGCGTTCCGGCGCCGGGCGCTGATCCCCCGGATCCTGCGAGGTTGTGCCCGTCCGAAGCTGGACACGACCGTCCTCGACACCGCCGTGTCGATGCCGATCGTCATGGCACCGACGGCGTTCCACCGCCTCATCTGCATCGAGGGTGAGATCGCCACCGGCCGAGCGGCAGCCGCGGCCGACGTCCTGATGATCGCGGCGATGCTCTCGACCGTCACCATCGAAGACATCGCCGCGACAGGGGCGAAGCTCTGGTTCCAGCTCTACATCCAGCCCGACCTGGCGTTCACCGAGTCGCTGGTGCGCCGGGCCGAGGCGGTCGGCTGCCGGGCCCTCGTGGTGACGGTGGACTCCCCCGCGCTCGGCCGCAACGAGCGGGGTGACCGCAACGATTTCCACGACCTGCCACCGGGCATCTTCTGCCCCAACATGGGCGGTGACGGCAACGTACGCAACGTCGTGCTCTCACCGGAGATCTCCTGGAAGCACCTCGACTGGCTCCGCGAGACGACCCGGCTGCCGGTCCTGCTCAAGGGCGTGCTGCATCCCGCCGACGCCCGACTGGCGGTCGAGCACGGCGTCGACGGGCTGATCGTGTCCAACCACGGCGGCCGCCAGCTCGACACGAC
>JALDXR010000005.1:0-22199 GCA_032154865.1 Nocardioidaceae bacterium | reverse complement strand
CGCCCGACTGGGAGGCGGGACGGGACAAGTACTTCACGATCAACTGGATCCAATTCGCGACGACCTGGTCTGCGTTCGCCATCTTCCTGGTGGCCCTAGCCTCGCTCTAAGCGCCGGCCCGCGGCTGGATCCGGGATAAGGCATTGTTCCGATGCGCTGAGGGTCCTTAGGCGAGCAGTCTCGCAGCATCAGATCTCAGGAGCAGTTGACCGCGAGCGTGGACGGACTACCCGTCCGCGCTTCCGACGGTGCCGTCCCCCGATCCTCACTGACCGCGCTGACCGGACGAACTCTCGGCGCGATCCCGCCATCGTCCCTGGTACTGCTCGGCATCGTCAGCGTTCAGCTGGGCTCGGCACTGGCCAAGCACCTGTTCAGCGAGGTGGGCAGCTTCGGGACCGTGGCGTTGCGACTGTTCTTCGCGGCGGCGGTGCTGATGCTGTTCTGGCGGCCGTCGCTGCGCATGGATCGGCGCGCCTGGACGGTGGTGTTCAGCTACGGCGTGATTCTCGGCTTGATGAACCTGTCCTTCTACCTGGCGCTGGCCAGGATCCCGCTGGGGATCGCGGTGACCATCGAGTTCCTCGGGCCGCTGGCCGTGGCCCTGGCCGGATCGAGACGATGGCTGGACGCCTTCTGGGCCGTGCTCGCGGCCGGCGGCGTGGTTCTGCTGATGGAGGGACGCGGCGACCTCAACCTCGTCGGCTTCCTGTTCGCCCTCGCGGCCGGGCTGTTCTGGGGGCTTTACATCCTGGTCGGAGCGGCGCTGGGACGCCACACCACGGAGGGCAATGGGCTGGCTCTGGGAATGGCCATCGCGGCAGTGGTGGCTGTGCCAGTCGGCGTGGCCGACGCCGGAACGTCGCTTGTCCAGCCGTGGATCCTGGTTGCCGGACTCGGCGTGGCCCTGCTGTCGTCGGTGATCCCGTACTCACTGGATCTGGAAGCTCTTCGCAAGATCCCACCGCGGGTGTTCGGCATCCTGATGAGCCTCGAACCAGCGATGGCGGCCCTCGTCGGCCTGGTCGTGCTCCAGGAGTCGCTGCACTGGTCCCAGTGGCTCGCCGTGCTGTGCGTCGTGGCCGCATCGGCGGGCGCCACCCGCAACGCCCGCCCCGACGTCTAGGGCGTGTCTCCCTAGGTTCGGATGGCGCGGGTCACGTCGATATAGACGACTGCCAGGTATGACGGCATGGTGCGCACGGTGTTGTCCGGGAGGCGCACCCGGGTCAGGTCATCCTGGAGCTGCCGGACGACTGTCACGGACGCCTGTGGACCGGGCACCTGATCTTGTCGACGCACGGTCACGCCAGGCGGAATATCGCGCAACGTGGTGTACATCTGGTCGACCCCTGGCGGTTCGCAGTGCCCGGAGGTTCCGGTCTGACATCATGCTGCCTCGCGGTCCGTGAGAGTACGATGAGCGCCACGTGAGGGTCATCCACGCGCGGGGCCAAGTGGGAGGGGCCGCCATGGTCGCTCAGTTGCTCAAGAAGCTCGTACGACGCCTGCGGATCGCACGGTACGAGCGGCAGCAGACGAACCGCGACCTGCAGGACAGGGCTCACGCCGAACACCTGGAACGAGCCCGCGAAGACATCAAGGACAACCCGCCTCAAGGCCCGCCGTTCTGAACCAACGCTCGCGGCGCCCGAGCCGCCGTACGTCGCCTGCTCGACGACACGCAGCCGGCGAGCCGACCGTGACGGCGGGCTCCGGGGAACTCACGGGCGTGACCCGGTGTAAGGCAGGGGGAGGTAGTCGCATGGTTGCCCGACCCGTGGTCCACGTCCTCACCGCAGGCGCCCTGGCGCTTCTGCTGCTCGGCTGCGACGGTGAGTCGAGCGGCGAGCCCACGTCGGTCGCCCGGCAGACCGACGCACCACAGGCGACCGGCTCCGCGCCAGAGCGATCACAGACGTGCGCCCGGCCCGACCACCGGCGCACCGGTGACATCCAAGGACAGGCCACCGGTGTGACGCTGTGGGCGTTGCCGTTCGCGTCGGTGCCCTTCATGACCGGACACGAGGTCAAGATCGTCTGGCGCATGACCGGCTCCGGCTCGCCGCGGTTCACCGCGACCGGTCCCAGCGGCGACGATCCCGACGCCCTCCAATGGGGGCCTGAAGAGCACTTCGACAGCTCGTGGAAGCGGCCCGGCGACGAATGGGGTACGGGCTTTCGCTTCACCGATGCGGGATGCTGGCGAATCACCGTACGGCGCGACGACGGCTCCGGCAGTATCTGGGTGCGGGTCATCGACCAGTCTCGGCATGGTGCTCGCTCGATTGGGTACCACGACGCGGGAGGCCTTGACCCGTAAGCGTTGAGCAGACAGCGCAACCGTGCCAGGGCCTCCGAGAGAGGTGCGGCAGGGCACGCACCTCGGGTAGCGGCCCCCAGCCCCCGGGCCGCTTCCTTCCCTATCGGAGTCCGCCGCCGAGACGGGATTCGGGAAACGCTGACGTACCCGGCGTCACGCCCCATAGACGGGATAGCCGACGTATCGGGCAACCTCTTCGCGCGTTAGACGGTGGCTGCGCGGGCGGTCCCACACTGCCGTAGGGTCACCGCCGAGGAGGTGTTGCAGTGTCCACACCTGACTACTCCGGACGACACGAGGCCCGCCCGCCGTCCGACCCGTGGTCGCCGCAGACCGACGAATACGCCAGTGACCGTTACTCGGGGTACGCCCGCGACGACCGCTTCTCCCCCTACTACGGCGACAACCGCACCTCGCAATCGCAGTACTACCGCGACCTCGGCGACGACCGCACGTCGCAGTACTACCGCGGCCCGGACGACGATCCCACCAACCCCTACCGCGATCTCGGCAACGAGCGGACGGCTTCCTATTACCGCGAGCTCGCTGACGATCGTGACAGCCAAGACGCCCGCGACGAGCTTTACGACGATGAGGCGTACGACCGACCGCAGGACCGCGACGCCCTTTACGACGAGCCTGCATCGAGAGGTGGGACCCGGCATCTGCTGAGCGCGTTCCTCTGCCTGGTGCTCGCCCCGATCGGCATCGTCGCGATGACGTACGGCACTGAACGCTACGGCGAGCTGACCCTCGGGCAGGCCGGCGCCGAGCGTGACCTTCGCGGCCTGGCGGCGCTTGGTGCCGGCGCGTTCATCCTGCTGATCGTGGCTTGGCTCGGTGCTATGTCGCCGGCCGGCCCGTTGCTGAGTGGACTGATTTGGGGCGTGATCCCGGCCGTGCTCTTCCTGGCCTCTCCGAGGGATATCTCGAAGCGGACCTCAGACATCCCCGCTCTTCCGGACCTCGCTCACGCTGGGATCGTGACCTGGCTGCAAACGGGCGGCTTCCTGGTTCTCGGGGCGCTACTCGTCGGCGCCGGTCTCGCCGCCATCCGCCGATCTCCGAGGACGACCTAGCCCGTTGCCGTCACGACTCGACGCGGTAGTCGAGGAGCACCCCACCCGAAGGGGTTCCGGCTGCTCGCAGCAGTTCGAGTCGCCGGACGTCGTCGTCCTCGAACAACTCGGCGTCGAAGAGCCGGCGCCCGATCCCCGAGAGCGTTGGCGCGATCACCAGGCTCAGCTGGTCGACCAGACCGGCGCGCAACAACGAGCGGGCGAGATCGATGCTGCCGTGCACTCCGATGTCACGGCCGGGCCTCGTCTTCAGTTCCGCCACCAGATCAGCCACCGGGCCAGCGGCGACCGTCGTGCCGCTCCACGTCGTCGCCGGCGTCGAGGAGGTGATGACGTACTTCTCGACGTGGTTGATGAAGTCCGCAAACGGCTGGTGGTCTGAGTTCGGCCAGTATTGCGACCATTCGTCATACATCCTGCGGCCGAGCAGCACCGTGTCCTGCGTGCCGATCACCTCGGCCAGGTTGGCGTCCATCTCGTCGTCGAAATCGACGAAGTAGCGATTCGGTTCCTCCACCGCTCCATCGACCGACATCAGGGTGTAGAGCACGACCTTGCGCATGGGCACGTCCTTTCTGGTCCTGACTACTCAGACCAGAACCGGATCGGAAAGTCATCGGTGCACCGATGAAGTTGACCGTCGGTGCCGGTCCATACCGTCGTACGTACCCGAGCCGGAGGAAGCCGCCGATGACAGACGACGTACGACAGATCCGGACCCTGATCGAGACCTGGGCCGCCGCCGTACATCGCGGCGACCTCGACACCGTCCTCGCCGACCACACCGACGACATCGTGATGTTCGACGTGCCGCCGCCGTACGACGGAGTTCGTGGCATCGATGACTACCGCGAGACCTGGCCGCCGTTCTTCGAATGGCAGGCCGGCGGCGCAACGTTCGACATCGTCGAACTCGAGGTGACGGCGGGTGCGGACGTCGCCTACGCCTATGCGCTGCTGCGTTGCGGCACTCCGGACGAACATGCGGCGAAACCGGACAGTCGGTTGCGTCTCACACTCGGGCTCCGCAAGGAGCACGACCGGTGGGTCGTGGCCCACGAGCATCACTCCTTTACCCACGACTGACATCGCCGGTCGCAGTGGGCCACGAAGGTCTCCGGCCTGGGCATCGCCGGCGTCCTCGCGGTCGAGCTGACCACCGTCGATGACCGGCGGATCGGCTCCATCAACGTCTACTGGACCCGACGACGGGACTTCACCGGGCGCATCGCAAACGACCCATTGGGTACAGAGGCGACAGGCTGAGACATCGGAGCGCTCCGAAGCCTTAGCCAGGTCCCGGTCGTTCGGACAGAAGCGACCGGGGCCGCCCCACCCCAAGGGCTCAGTCCCCGGCCGACAACGGCGCGTCCTCGTCCCGCGCGGCGAGCAGATCGCCGACGCGTACCTGCTCGGTCAGGAGATGCCGGAAGCGCGCCGGGTCGCCCGCGACGTACGAGCGGCACACCGCCTTCCCGGCGGGGTAGTTGACCACGTACGTCCGGGACGTCGGATCGGTCATGAAACGAATGGCGTGGTCGGCAAGGGTCGGAGAGATCAGCGCCCAACGCTCGAGGTAGGCGTGTGCCTCGGCCTCGCTCGCGCCCGCGTCGTGCAGGAGCAGGGCGGCGTTGACCTCGACCCACCGGCACGGCTGGGCAGCCCGCTCGACGGCGAGGGCTTCGGCGAGGTCGAACTCGATCCCCATGTCACGAACCGCTGCGGCGAGCGCCTCTCCACTCTCCCCGTCGAGCAGCAGGTCCGGAGCGAGCTCCGCGATCCCCTCGGAGACAAGCGACTGCGGGGTGGGCGAGAGCACGATGGTTTCCTCGACCAGCCCACGGTCCCGGACCAGCAGCTTCTCCTTCCACGAGCGCTCGGCTTGGTGGCCCGGATAGGTCTCATGGAGCGTGAGGTGCAGCAGCTCGATCGGCGAGTTCGGCAGGTCGACGTTGACGGAGACCCGGCCACGCAGGCTGCCGAGGTAGTCGTTGTAGGCCATCCACGGCTGGTCGCGTACCAGCTCGAGCACAAGTCCTTCACCGGCCGGCAGGTCGACCAGTTCGCCGGTCCGGGCCCGCGCCACCTCGATGACGGCGGCCATCACGGCCTCGATCCGCTCGGTGGGGACGAGGACCGAGCTCCGCCACCGCTGGAGGCGCTCGGCCAACGGCGCGACGCCGGGGAGTAGCTCTTCGAGCCGCTCGTGCGCGGCCGCGAACACGGACTCGTCGGTGTAGGTCGGCCGCACCCCGAAACATCCTTCGACCTCGTCCGCGTACGAAAGGGACTCGCCGGCCAGGACGCCCGCAAACGTACGCAGTCCGAGCACCTGGTCGCGCAGCCAGCCGTCGTCGACCTCGTCGAGGAGCGCCTCGGCCATCATCACCAACTCGGCGGGCTCCGGAAGCGGACCCTCCCGCACGGCGGCCGCCAACTCGGCAGGGCCGAAGTAGGCGTCCACGACGCCGTCGTCGTGACGCCCGAGCTGGAGGCCCAACTCCAGATAGCGCTGGACAGTGGACTCGGCCACCTGACGGACGCTATCCGCTACGGCACGGTCAGTCGATCGCTCAGGGCGTGTCCCCCGACCCCGCCTGGCTCTCGGTGTCGGCAGGCAGCTCGATGGGAAGCCCTTTCGCGACCGCCTCCCAGGTACGGCTGCGCTCACCGGACCGCTCGGCGGCCGGGCGTACGAGGCCATGCTCGGCCAGCACCCGCAGGTGACGGCCGGCCGTGGACGCACCGATCTCGAGGTCACCGGCCAGCGCGGCGACCGTAGCCGGGCCGTGCCGTTGGAGGTGGGTGAGCAGGGCGTTTCGGACCGGCTGGGCGACGGCGCGCAGCACCCGGGGATCGGACAGGATCAGGTCGTCGTGCGGACTCGACGTGGCCATGGACCGCCAGCATATGACCCGCATCCGGCAGACTGCTCCCATGGACGACCGCGCGCCGACTCGACTCAGCCTCCGGTCGCGACCGATACCGCTGCCAGCGGCGGCCGCCGCGACCGGACTGATCGTCGGCTCGACGTCGGCCGCACTGGTCTGGCTCGGCATGGCCGGCTGCGACCTGTGGCGTGACAGCCCGTCATGTGGCGGCGGTCTCGGGTTCGGGATGCTCGTGTCCGTCCTGGTGATCTCGTGGATCGTGGGACGGCTACTCCTCGGACTCGCCGGGGTGCCGGATGCCTTGCTGGTGAGCTTCCTCGGCGTCGGCCTCGCGATGATCGTCGTCATGCTGTTCCTGATCGACGAGACCTTCTCGGTCTGGATGTGGCTGGTGATGCCGGTGCTCACGGCCGCGACGTTCGCCGGTTCGGTCTGGCTCGTCCGGGCCACCGGCGGCACGGCAGGCGACCGGTCCGAGGGACCCTGATCATCGAGTCGAGACGACGCCAAAGGGAGGGCACGATGCCGGAAGCCGAGGCGCACGAGGTCTTGTGGTCGCCGCCGAGCGACGTCCGGGAGACGACCCGTGTCGGCGACTACCTCGACTGGCTTCGGCAGCACACCGGCCGCCAGTTCGACGACTACGGCGCGCTGTGGGAGTGGTCGGTCGGCGATCCGAACGGGTTCTGGCTGTCGGTCTGGGACTACTTCGACCCGCCTGCCGACACGAGCTCCGGCGCCGATCGGCCGAGGGTCGCGTTGGCCGACGGCAGCCTGCCCGGCGCTGTCTGGTTTCCCGACGTCAAGCTCAACTACGCCGAGGCGATGCTGCGCATGCCCGGTCGGTCCGACGACGACGTGATGATCGTCGGCCGGTCCCAGACCCGTGGGCCGATCGACCTGACCGCGGCGGAGATCCGTGACCAGGTCGGTCGGATCCGGGCCGGGCTCGTACGGCTCGGCGTCGGCCCCGGCGACCGAGTCGCGGCGTACTCGCCCAACATCCCCGAGACCCTGCTTCTGCTGCTCGCGACCGCGAGTCTCGGGGCGACCTTCTCGTCGTGTGCGCCGGAGTTCGGCACCCGAAGCGTCACCGATCGCTGGCGCCAGATCGAGCCGTCGGTCCTCGTCGCGGTGGACGGCTATCGCTACGGCGAGAAGCCGATCGACCGGCGCCGCGAGGTCGACGAGATCCGGTCGGCGCTGACGTCGCTGCGGCACACGGTCTACCTGCCCTATCTGGATCCCGAGGCGGCAGCTCCTGAGGGCGCGACTACCTGGGACGACCTGGTCGCGGAGCCCGGCGAGCTGGCCTTCGAGCGCGTCGACTTCACCCATCCGCTCTACGTGCTCTACTCCTCGGGCACGACCGGGTTGCCGAAGCCGATCGTGCACGGCCACGGCGGCATCCTCATCGAGCACCTCAAGGCGCTCGCGCTCGGCATGGACCTGGGGCCCGGCGACCGGTTCTTCTGGTTCAGCACGACCGGCTGGATGATGTGGAACTACCTCGCGTCGGGCCTCGGGGTCGGCTCGTCGATCGTCATGTACGACGGCAATCCGGCCGCCCCGGACCTCGGCGAGCTGTGGCGGCTGGCAGGCGACGTCGGCATCACCTACTTCGGCACCAGCGCGCCGTTTCTTCTGGCTTGTCGGAAGGCGGGTCTCGTGCCTCCCGATGTCGCCGACCTGTCAGCGCTTCGCGGCGTCGGCTCGACCGGCGCTCCGTTGCCGGCCGAGGGCTTCCGCTGGGTCTACGACACGGTCAAGTCCGATGTCGTGCTCACGTCGTTCTCGGGCGGCACCGACATGTGCACCGGATTCCTCGGCGGATCGCCGCTGCTGCCCGTGTACGCCGGGGAGATCGCCGGGCGCTGTCTCGGTTGCAAGGTCGAGGCGTACGACGAGGACGGCAAGCCGGTCATCGGCGAGCGCGGTGAGCTGGTCATCACGGCGCCGATGCCGTCGATGCCGGTGGGCCTGTGGGGCGACGCCGATGGATCGCGCTACCGCGCGGCGTACTTCGACGAGTTCCCGGGCGTCTGGCGGCACGGCGACTGGCTCACGATCAGCGACATCGGCACCTGCGTCGTCTCCGGCCGCAGCGATGCCACGCTCAACCGCGGTGGAGTACGGCTCGGCACCGCCGAGTTCTACTCGGTCGTGGACGGGCTGCCCGAGGTCGCCGACAGCCTGGTCGTGCACCTCGAGGACGACGAGGGCGGCGCGGGCCGGCTGCTGCTGTTCGTCGTGCTGCCCGAGGGCGTGGAGCTCGACGACGAGCTACGGCGCCGGATCGCGACGGAGTTGCGGACGAAGCTGTCACCGCGGCACGTCCCGGACCAGCTGCATCAGGTCACCGCCCTGCCGTACACGCTGTCCGGCAAGAAGCTCGAGGTGCCGGTGAAGCGCATCCTGCAGGGCGCATCGGTCGACGCCGCCGCTGCGAAGGGCGCGCTGGCCAACCCGGAGTCGCTGGACGACTTCAGCCGCTTCGCGGACTGACCTGAGCCGGCTTCGCGGGGCTGCGCATCCCGAACAGGAAGCGCGTCACGCGAGTGCGGCGCACCGCCACGTCGTACACCGCCAGGGTCAAGGCGAGCGAGATGGCGACGAGGACGACGTACTTCATCGGGATCGCGGCGTCCCAGTCGACGACGAAGTACGCGACCCCGACGACGATCGGCTGATGGAGGATGTACAGCGGCAAGACAGCGGCAGCCAAGTAGCCGTAGAGCCGTCGGCGACTCGGCTGGTCTACCGACGGCGAGGAATCGTCCGCACGCTGCCGCCGGCGATCGAGCAGACCGAGGATGGCCACCACCCAGCACCATCCAGCCACGCCGAACACGGCCCGGGTGCCGATCGAGAGCGCGGTCATGTCGGTGAAGGGATCATCGGCGGTCATGAATCCCGGCGCCGTCAGGGGAAATGTCGCCACGCCGATGACAGCCGCCAGGATCGCGTCGCGACGCATCGCTGACCGGAACCGATCGTCATTGGCAAGCACGAACCCATAGAGGAAGAACAGCAGGTAGGCCCAGCGACTCCAGCCCGCAAAGCTCTCCTCGAGGCCGACGAACGCGCTCACGACCACGATCGGGATGCCCGGCAACAGTGACCCGCCGCGCCGTCGCAGAACCGAACCGAACCAGTCGCCCAGCCGGCGCACACGCTTTCGGGGCGCGAAGCGAACCAACGCCGCCAGGAACAGCGAGAACGTGAGCAGCAGTACGACGAACCACAGGTGGCCGGTCTCGAAGTACTCGCCCTGGATGACGAAGGGGAACTCACTCAGGTCCAGGTGGACATCGAAGAACTGCGGCAAGAATCGCCAGTACGACTCGTCGTAGCCGGGGTCGGCGGACTTCTGCCGTAGCCACTGAGGCAGCGGCATCAGCACGAGCGTGGCGAACACCAGCGGCACACCCAGTCGGACCAGGCGCTCCTTGGTGAAAGCACGGGGTCCCCGGCGACCCAGCGAATACCAGGCGCCCAGGCCCGAGATCAAGAAGAGCATCGGCATCGCCCACACGACACCGAGTCCGGCCAGGATGGTGGTCACGTCGGTGGTCTCGGGATTCTTGACGTAGTAGTCGTCGCGGGCGTCGAAGACCAGCGCCGAGTGAAAGAACACCAGGCCGAGCACGACGAGCAGCCGGATCGCATCCAGCTCCGTCCTCCGCCGCGGCTTGGCAGCTTCGGGCAGTTCGACCCGTTGCTCCGTCATGTCCCGTTGATCCGTCCGCTCACGAGGGCTGACCAGGCCCTCGGGGCTCGCCTCACGTCAGCAGTATGGTTACTCCGACCACCCCACTTAAGCGACTGCTTAGGTTGCCGTTGACATGCCTCTGGCCGGGGCGCAAGCTGACCGCACCCACGAGTTGGAGGGGCTCCAGCATGCAAGTCCCGGCACCCTTCGAGTACGAGCGGGCGACCAGCGTCGATCACGCGATCGCCCTCCTGGAACGGCGAGGTAGCGAGGCCAGACTGGTCGCCGGCGGCCACAGCCTGCTACCGATGATGAAACTGCGCCTGGCCAACCTCGAATACCTCATCGACATCAACGATCTCGGCACCGAACTCGGCTATCTGACCATGGGACCCGACGAGGTCCGCATCGGTGCCCTGACCCGACATCGCGACCTGCTCGAGTCCGACGAGCTGGCGGCCACGTTCCCGATCTTCCGGGACGCCGAGCGGGTGATCGCCGACCCGGTCGTACGCAATCGCGGCACGCTCGGCGGATCGCTGTGCCAGGCCGACCCGTCCGAGGACCTCTCAGCGGTCAGTACGACGCTCAACGCCAGCTGCGTCATTCGCGGCAGCAACGGCGAGCGTGTCGTGACGATGGAGGAGTTCTATCGCGGGCCGTACGAGACCGCGGTCGAGGACGGTCAGATCCTCACCGAGGTACGGATCCCGATCCGGCCGGGCGGCTCCAGCGCGTACGAGAAGGTCGAGCGCCGAGCCGGCGACTGGGCCATCGTGTCGTCCGGAGCAGCGGTCTGGATGGACGGCGGGCAGATCACCGACGCCCGCGTGGGCCTGGCCGCGGTCGGCCCCAACACCACCGGCATCCCGGCCATCTCCGACGCGCTGCGCGGACAGGCGCCCTCGGACGAGCTCTACGCCCAGGCCGGAGCGATCGCCGCCGAAGCCTGCACACCGGTCACCGACATGCGCGGCAGCGCGGACTACAAACGCCATCTGGCGAACGAGCTCACCCAGCGGGCGCTGCGTCGGTCGGTCGCCCGGATCACCGGCAGCGCATCTTAAGAGAGACGGAGCCTGACATGCAGGTCACTATGACCGTCAACGGCGCGGAAGTCACCGCCGACATCGAGCCCCGGCTGCTGCTGGTGCACTTCCTCCGCGACCACCTCGGGCTCACCGGCACCCACTGGGGATGCGACACCAGCAACTGCGGCACCTGCGTCGTCTGGCTCGACGGCGAGCCGGTCAAGTCGTGCACAGTGCTGACCGCGATGGCCGGCGGCCACGAGGTACGCACCGTCGAGGACCTCGAACGCGACGGCGAGCTCGACCCGGTCCAGCAGGGCTTCATCCAGTGTCACGGACTGCAGTGCGGCTTCTGCACCCCGGGCATGATGATGACCACCCGGGCGCTGCTGGACCGCAACCCGAATCCCAGCGAGGACGAGATCCGCGAGGCGATCTCGGGTCAGATCTGCCGGTGCACCGGCTACAGCACGATCGTCCGCTCGGTGCAATGGGCGGCCGCCCACGACGGCGACCGTGAGGGCACCGTGGCGGCAGGGAGCACGTCATGACCGTCACCGAACCCACGGCCACGCCCGAGTTCGTCGACAACGACCAGAAGCCGGTCGGCCACGGCCGGATGCTGCGCAAGGAGGATCCGCGGTTCGTCCGCGGCCTCGGCAAGTACGTCGACGACATCCAGCTGCCCGGCATGCTCCATCTGGCCATCCTGCGTTCGCCGCTCGCGCACGCGCGCATCGTCAGCATCGACACCAGCGCCGCCGAGGCGCATCCGAAGGTGAAGGCGGTCGTCACCGGCGCCGCGCTCGCCGAGCAGAACCTGGCCTGGATGCCGACGCTGTCCAACGACGTCCAGGCGGTGCTCGCCACCGACAAGGTGCGCTTCCAGGGCCAGGAGGTCGCGTTCGTGGTCGCCGAGGACCGCTACTCGGCCCGGGACGCGCTCGAGCTCATCGACGTCGAGTACGAAGAGCTGGAGCCGGTCATCGATGTTCGCCGCGCGCTGGCCGACGACGCACCGGTGATCCGCGACGACCTCGAGAACAAGGCCAACAACCACTGCTTCGACTGGGAGACCGGCGACGCGACGGCCACGGAGGCGGTCTTCGACTCGGCCGACGTGATCGTGAGCGAGGACATCGTCTATCCACGCGTACACCCGGCTCCGATGGAGACCTGTGGCTGCGTCGCCGACTACGAGCGGGTCGACGGCAAGCTCACCCTGTGGTGCACCAGCCAGGCACCACACGCCCACCGCACCGTCTACGCGCTGGTCGCCGGGCTGCCCGAGCACAAGATCCGGATCATCGCGCCGGACATCGGCGGCGGCTTCGGCAACAAGGTGCCGATCTACCCCGGATACGTGTGCTCGATCGTCGCCTCCCTCGTCACCGGCAAGCCGGTCAAGTGGATGGAGGACCGGACCGAGAACCTGGTCAGCACCGGATTCGCCCGCGACTACGTCATGCGCGGTGAGATCGCGGCCACCAAGGACGGCAAGATTCTCGCCATCCGGACCAACGTGCTGGCCGACCACGGCGCGTTCAACGGCACCGCGGCACCGATCAAGTACCCCGCCGGGTTCTTCGGTGTCTTCACGGGCAGCTACGACCTGCAGGCGGCGTACTGCAAGATGACCGCCGTCTACACCAACAAGGCACCGGGCGGAGTCGCGTACGCCTGCTCGTTCCGGATCACCGAGGCGGTCTATCTCGTCGAACGGATCGTCGACTGCCTGGCCCATCAGCTCGACATGGACCCGGCCGAGCTGCGGATGCGCAACCTGATCAAGCCAGAGCAGTTCCCCTATGAGACGAAGACCGGCTGGGTCTACGACTCGGGCAACTACGAGCCCGCACTGCGGCAGGCGATGGACCTGGTCGGCTACGACGACCTGCGTCGTGAGCAGGCCGAGAAGCGCGAGCGCGGCGAGCTGATGGGCATCGGCGTCTCGTTCTTCACCGAGGCGGTCGGCGCCGGACCTCGAAAGGACATGGACATCCTCGGCCTCGGCATGGCCGACGGCTGTGAGCTGCGGGTCCATCCGACCGGCAAGGCCGTCGTACGGCTGTCGGTCAAGACCCAGGGACAGGGGCACGAGACGACGTACGCGCAGATCGTCGCCGAGGAGATCGGGATCCCGCCGGCTGACATCGAGGTCGTCCATGGCGACACCGACAACACCCCCTTCGGGCTCGGCACCTACGGCAGTCGGTCGACTCCGGTGTCCGGCGCGGCCGCGGCTCTGGTCGCCCGGAAGGTCCGCGACAAGGCCCAGATCATCGCCTCTGGGATGCTCGAGGTCTCGGTCGCCGACCTGGAGTGGGTCAAGGGCTCCTTCCAGGTGAAGGGCGACCCGACCAGCGCGGTCACGATCCAGGACATCGCGATGCGTGCCCACGGCGCCGGCGATCTGCCCGAGGGGATCGAGGGCGCTCTCGAGGCGCAGGTCTGCTACAACCCGGAGAACCTGACCTACCCCTTCGGTGCCTACATCTGCGTCGTCGACGTCGACCCGGGCACCGGCCAGGTGAAGGTACGCCGCTTCGTCGCCGTCGACGACTGCGGCACCCGGATCAACCCGATGATCATCGAGGGTCAGGTGCATGGCGGCCTGACCGACGGCGTCGGCATGGCCCTGATGGAGATCGTCGCGTTCGACGAGGAGGGCAACTGCCTCGGCGGATCGCTGATGGACTACCTGATCCCGACCGCGCTGGAAGTGCCCGACTGGGAGACCGGCCACACCGTCACGCCCTCGCCACATCACCCGATCGGCGCCAAGGGCGTCGGCGAGTCCGCCACCGTCGGATCACCGCCCGCCATCGTCAACGCCGTCGTCGACGCGCTGAAGCCGTACCGAATCCGGCACGCCGACATGCCGCTGACGCCGTCTCGGGTGTGGGACGCCATGCAGGGCAGACCCACGCCGCCGATCTAGAGTGACTTATGACCCAACCCATGGCCGCTCGGATCACCGAGCTCACCGCGAACCGGGTGCCGTTCGTCCACGCGACCGTGGTCCGGGCGCAGTTCCCGACCTCGGCCCGGGCCGGCGACCAGGCGATCGTGCTTGCCGACGGATCGGTCGAGGGGTTCGTCGGCGGGCACTGTGCGGTCGGCTCGGTACGGACGGCGGCGCTCGGCGCTCTGCACGACGGCGAGTCGGTGCTGCTCCGGGTGCTGCCTGAGGACGGGCCGGACTATCCGGAATCGCCCGGCTCCCGAGTGGTCGTCAACCCATGTCTCTCGGGGGGCGCCTTGGAGATCTTCTTGGAGCCCACGTTGCCCTCGCCACTGCTGCATCTCATCGGGGAGACACCGATCACCGATGCCCTCGCCACGATGGCTGCCCCGCTCGGGTTCGCCGTCGAGCGAGCCGAGGCCGGCCATCGACCGGACGGCGCGGTCGCGGTCATCGTGGCCACCCACGGCGGTGCGGAAGCTGCGGCGATCCGGGCCGCCCTCGACGCCGGGGTGGACTTCGTCGGCCTGGTCGCCGGTCGCCGGCGCGGCACCGCCGTACTCGACGAGATGGACCTGGCCGACGACGAACTGAAGCGGATCCGGACCCATGTCGGCCTCGACATCGGAGCGCGTACGTCAGCGGAGATCGCACTGTCGATCATGGCCGAACTCGTCCAGGCGATCCGGCGCGACGGCCTGGTCGCTCCGGAGATCGACGTCGCCGCTGCAACAGCGGCCAGGCCGGCCCGGGTGGACGAGGTCGTCGATCCGGTGTGCGGGATGACCGTGACGCCGGGGCCCGACACGCCACATCTGACCATCGACGGACAGGACATCTGGTTCTGCGGGCCCGGCTGCCGCGACCAGTACGCCGGCTCGGCGGTGCGTTAGGCCGTGGTCGACGAGCCGTACTTCACCGACGCCGCCGAGGTTCGGGCCCGCCTCGACGAGGTCGACTACCTCGTCGACGAGGGGATGGCCACCGCGCTCTATCTGGCCCTGACCCTGGGTCAGCCGCTGCTGCTCGAGGGTGAACCCGGCGTGGGCAAGACGACCGCCGCCAAGGCGCTGGCCCGTACCCTCGACGCCCCGCTGGTCCGGCTGCAGTGCTACGAAGGACTGGCGGTCAGCGAGGCGTTGTACGAGTGGAACTACCAACGACAGCTGCTCGCGATCCGGCTCGCCGAGTCGCGGCACGAGCGACTGTCCGAGGCCGACCTTTTCACCGAGGAGTTCCTGCAGGAGCGACCGATCCTGCGCTGCGTCCGCTACCGCGGTCCGATCCCACCCGTGCTGCTGATCGACGAGATCGACCGGGCCGACGACGAGTTCGAGGCGCTGCTGCTCGAGTTCCTCGGCGAGGCGTCGGTGACCGTGCCCGAGCTCGGCACGTTCGTCGCCGAGCAGCCACCGATCGTCGTCCTCACGTCCAACCGCAGCCGCGATCTGCACGACGCGATGCGGCGGCGCTGCCTCTACCACTGGATCGACTTCCCCGCTCCCGATCGGGCCGCCGAGATCCTGCGGCGCTCCGTACCCTCGGCGAACGAGGCGCTGATCCAGAGCGCGACCCAGTTCGTCGGCGACGCGCGCGACCTCGATCTCGACAAGGCCCCCGGGATGGCCGAGGCGATCGACTGGGTGGCCGCACTCTCCGCACTCGGCGCCACCGAGCTGACGTCCGACGAGGTCCGGCTCACCCTCGGCAGCCTGGCCAAGACGCCGACCGATCGAGATCTGCTGGCCGAGGCGCTGGGTAGCTGATGCGATGCCGACCGCGAGCGATCCGCCGACGGCGCTGACCTTCCGCAGACTGGACCGGGCCGCCTTCGCGGCGGCGATGCTCGACCGGTTACGGGCCGTCGGAGTCGCCACCGGGCTGTCCAGCGCCGAGGCGTTCGCCGACGCGTTGCGGGTTGTGCGGCCGGACTCGCGGATGCGGCTGTACTGGACCGCCCGGATCACCCTGATCCGCCGCCACACCGATCTGGCGGCGTTCGACGCGGTCTTCGACGCCGTGTTCGCCGACACCGTGCGGGCCGTCGACCCTCACGCCCGGCGGCGCGGCGTGACGGGTGGCGGCGAAGATGACACCTACACGGCCGCGCGCGGTGCGTCCGGGGACGTGGCACCCACCGACGAGGGTCTGCCGTGGGCGACGCCGCCTCGGATCACGGCGTCCGACGAAGCCGTCGCGTCGTCGCGGCGGCTGCCCGAGCGGTTGCCCAGCCAGCGACCCGGACTCGACGAGGTTCCATTCGACGAGCTCGACAGTCAGCAGCTGACCGACCTCGGCGAGTGGTTCACGACCGCGCTGCGGCAGTGGCCGACCCGACGCAGCCGGCGCCGGGCCACCCACCCGCACGGCAGCCGGATCGCGCTGCGCGAGACGGTAGCCCGCTCCCGCCGATCCGGTTGGGAGCCGTTCGACCTGGTACGTAGCCGTCCGGTGCGCAAGCCGCGTCGGGTCGTGATGCTGTGCGACGTGAGTCAGTCGATGCAGGCGTACGCAACGACCTACCTCCATCTGATGCGGGCGACGACGCTCGCCACCGACGCGGAGGTGTTCGCGTTCTCGACCAGGCTGACCCGGCTGACGTCGGTGCTGGCGCATCGCTCGACCGAGACCGCCATCGCCCACGCGACGACTCAGGTGACCGACCGCTTCGGCGGCACCCAGCTGGCGACCAGCCTGCGTACGCTGCTGCGCTCCCATCACGGCGGCGCCGTGCGTGGCGCGATCGTCGTCATCGCGTCGGACGGCTGGGACGCCGACGACCCGGAGACACTCGCCCGCGCGATGGCCGTCCTGCGCCGCCGGGCGTACCGCGTCGTGTGGCTCAATCCGCGCGTCGCCGCGCCCGGCTTCCAGCCCCTTGTCGGGTCGCTGGCGGCGGCGCTGCCGTACTGCGACGAGATGCTGTCGGCACACGATGTGCCGGCGCTGGCCGAGGTCGTCACCGCCGTCGGACGCTGGCGCTGAACCTCACTTCCACAAGGTGACGTGGACCGAGGGGCGGAAATGCCCGATGGTGACGCCGGAGCCCTTCAGCATCGCCTGGGTCGCCCGGGGGGTCGTGATGAACCGAAGCAGCTCTTCGGCGGCCGGCGGCAGACTCTGGCCGGACAGCGACATCGCGCTCCAGACACCGGCGGCCTTGACGCCCTGTCCGGTGATCCGTACGAGCCGCCCGTTGGCGACGTCGTCGCCGATCGCGAACGCGAGCGCGAGGGCCAGACCCTTGTGCCGTTTCGTCTCCTCGAGAGCCGCCGCCTCGCTCTGGAAGATCCGCTGGTTGTCCTCCGGGATGTCGAGCTGCCCGAGCACCTGGGGCACGACGCCGTCGTCACTCGCGACCGCCGACGGGCCGAGCAGCCAGATCTGCTGCCGCAGCAGAGCCGGCCCCACTGACGTGCCGGCGAGTGGATGCTCCGCGCCGGCGACCACGACGACCTGATAGTTGAGGAACGCCTTGTGCTCGACCGACTCGGGCAGGTCGCGCGGCATCGGCCCGATCGCGACGTCGACCGCCCGGGACGCCAGCAATGGTCCGAACTCGCGAGGCAAGCAGACGTTGAGCTCCACATCGAGATCGTCCGCCCGGCCGGCGAACAGCTCGATCAGGCCGGGCGCCGCATGCTCGGCGAACAGGCTCGATGCGGCCAGCCGCAGCAGCCGCCGGCCTCGACCCGCCTGGCTGACTTCGAGCACAGTACGGTCCTGGAGGCCGAGCATCTCGGTCGCCCGGGAGGCCAGCCGCAGTCCGCCCGGCGTGAAGGCCAGACCCGACGCGGTCCGCGTGAACAGCTGGTCCTCGAGCTCCTTGCGCAGCTGGCCGACGTGCAGCGACACCGCGGCCTCGGTGACGCCGAGCTCGGCGGCGGCCCCCTTGACCGAGCCCAGCCGTACGACGGCCGAGAAGGCCCGCAATTGCGCCGGTGTCACGGCGGTCAGCGTAGCCCGACGCCACGCCGAGGCACGCCGGCCACCGGTCCGGTCAGAGGTCGGCAGCCACCTGCTCGGCGATCTGGGCGGTGTTGAGGGCCGCGCCCTTGCGAAGGTTGTCACCGCAGACGAACAGGTCGAGCGTGTTGGGGAAGTCCATCGCCTGCCGGATCCGGCCGACGAACGTCGGATCGGACCCCACGACGTCGGCCGGGGTCGGGAACTCGCCGGCCGCCGGGTCATCGATGACGACCACGCTCGGCGCCTCGAGCAGCGCCTGCCGGGCCTTGCCGACGGTGATCTTGCGCTCGAAGACCGCGTGTACGGCGACGGAGTGTGTCGTCACGACCGGCACGCGCACGCAGGTCGCCGACACCTTCAGGTCCGGCACCTCGAGGATCTTGCGCGACTCGTTGCGTACCTTGAGCTCCTCGCTCGACCAGCCCTCGTCGCGCAGCGAGCCGGCCCACGGCACCACGTTGAGCGCGAGTGGCGCACCGAACGGCGACGAGTCGCCGAGCTTGTCGACGAGGGTCCGGCGTACGTCACCAGCGGTCTGTCCGAGGCCACGCTGCCCGCCGACCACGGCCATCTCGTCATAGAGCCGATCGACGCCGGGCTGACCGGCGCCCGAGGCGGCCTGATAGGACGCGACGACAAGCTCCCGGAGTCCCCACCGGCCGTGCAATGCGCCGAGGGCGTCCATCATCGTGAGCGTCGTGCAGTTGGGGTTGGCGATGATGCCGCGCGGCCGTTGCGCGATCCGATGGGAGTTGACCTCGGGCACCACCAGGGGCACGTCGGGATCCATCCGGAAGGCGCCGGAGTTGTCGACCACCACGGCGCCACGCTCGGCCGCGATCGGTGCCCATTGCGCCGACACCTCGTCGGGCGTGTCGAACATCGCGACGTCGACGCCGTCGAAGACCTCCTCGGCGAGCGCGACGACCTCGACCTCCTCGCCTCGGACCCGGAGCCGCCGGCCCGCGGATCGCGGCGATGCGACCAGCCGGATCTCGCCCCAGACGTTGCCGCGCGTGGACAGGATGTCGAGCATGACGGTGCCGACCGCTCCGGTCGCACCGACGACGGCAAGGGTGGGCAGCTTGGTGCTCATCGACCGGTTCCTCCATAGACGACCGCCTCGACGTCCTCGTCGCCGAGCTCGAATGCGGCATGGGCCGCCGACACTGCCGTGTCGACGTCGCTTTCGTTGACGACCACGGAGATCCGGATCTCCGAGGTCGAGATCATCTCAATGTTGACGCCCGCGGCGGCCAACGCGCTGAATAGCCGCGCCGAGACGCCCGGGTGCGTGCGCATACCGGCGCCGACCAGCGACACCTTGCCGATGCCGTCGTCGTAGAGCAGCGAGTCGTAGCCGACCTCGTCCTTGAGCCGGGCCAACGCCGCCATCGCGGTCTGTCCATCGGCGCGCGGGAGCGTGAAGGAGATGTCGGTACGTCCGGTCGACGCGCCCGACACGTTCTGCACGATCATGTCGATATTGATCTGCGCCGCCGCGACGGTCTCGAAGATCCGAGCCGCTTCGCCGACCTTGTCGGGCACGCCCACGACCGTCACCTTCGACTCGCTGCGGTCATGCGCGACGCCCGAGATGATGGCATGCTCCATTTCCTTCTCCTCCTCGGGATCCGCGTCCGCAACCTGAGGATTTCCCCGATGGCGGTCGTCGACCCAGGTGCCGGGCTGGTTGGAGTACGACGAGCGTACGTGGATGGGGATCTCGTGGCGCCGGGCGTACTCGACGCACCGCACGTGCAGGATCTTGGCGCCACTGGCCGCCATCTCGAGCATCTCCTCGAACGAGATGCTCGGTATCCGGCGAGCGATCGGCACAATGCGCGGGTCGGCGGTGAAGACGCCGTCGACGTCGGTGTAGATCTCGCACACGTCGGCCTGCAGGGCGGCCGCCAGTGCCACGGCCGTCGTGTCGGAGCCGCCACGGCCGAGCGTGGTGATGTCCTTGCTGTCCTGGCTCACGCCCTGGAAGCCGGCGACGATCGCGATCGCACCAGCCTGGAGGGCCTGCTCGATCCGGCCCGGCGTCACGTCGATGATCTTGGCCTTGCCGTGCGCGGAGTCGGTGATCACGCCGGCCTGTGAGCCCGTGAACGATCGTGCCTCCAGGCCGAGGTTGCCGATCGCCATTGCGAGCAGTGCCATCGAGATCCGCTCGCCGGCCGTCAACAGCATGTCGAGCTCACGCGGCGGCGGCACCGGTGACACCTCGGTGGCGAGGTCGATCAGCTCGTCGGTCGAGTCGCCCATCGCCGACACCACCACGACCACGTCGTGGCCCGTCTTCTGAGTCGCGACGATGCGCTGGGCGACCTGCTTGATCCGGTGAGCGTCGGCGACCGAGGAGCCACCGTACTTCTGCACGACTATGCCCACGGGACGCTTCCTCGAGTCGGATCCAGGCGCCGGCGGAGCCGGACCTGCTGGCTCCGGTCAGAGTACCGGCGGTCGGGGGACGAGTCGGGCGGCGTCCATCTCGCGGAGCAGGCGCCTCCGGCGGACGTTGGCGTGAATTTGCGCCAACTTTGGCCCACAGCCGCAGTTTTCGGCCAATACTTAGGGCTATGAGTACGCCCGACTCTCAATTCGACCCGTCCCATGAGCACGCCGACTCGACTCGGCCCAGGCCGTCGTACGACCGGCGACGTTTCCTCGCCGCGGCCGGCGGGGTGGCAGGCCTCGCGGCCCTAGCCCAGCTGCCGACCGGTCCCGGCTCGGCGACGCCCCGTCGCATCAGCGGCGACTACCCGTACACGCTCGGCGTCGCCAGCGGTGATCCGACGCCCACGGGGGTGGTGTTGTGGACCCGGCTTGCGCCGCAGCCGTTCACCGACGGCGGCGGCATGCCCGGTCAGCGCGTTCAGGTCGAGTGGCAGGTCGCGAGGGACGAACGCTTCCGCCAGGTCGTCAAGCAGGGCACCGTCTGGGCGCTGCCGGAGCTGGCGCACGCGGTCCACGTCGACGTCGACGGCCTGAAGCCGGACCGCGAGTGGCTCTACCGATTCCGCTTCGCCGGTGAGGTGTCGCCGGTCGGCCGCACTCGCACCGCGCCCACCCTCGGCCACCCGACCAAGGCGCTGACCTTCGCCTTCGCGTCATGTCAGGACTGGACCCACGGCTACTACTCGGCCTACCGGCACATGGCCGAGGAGGAACTGGACCTGGTCATCCACCTCGGCGACTACGTCTACGAGGGCGGCATTCCGGCCGACGGCGGCTACCGCCAGGTCCCGACCCCCGACACACTCCGCGACGCGCCGCGTGACCTCGAGCGCTGGCGGATGCAGTACGCGCTGTTCAAGTCCGATCCGGACTTGCAGCGGGTGCACGCTCGGTTCCCGTGGATGGTCACGTGGGACGACCACGAGGTACAGAACGACTACGCGAACACCCAGTCCCAGTATGAGGGCGATATCTCCGCGCTGCGGGCGGCGGCGTACCAAGCGTGGTACGAGCACCTGCCGGTCCGGCGGCCGGCGATGCCCGATGCCGATGGCCCCACGGTCTACCGCCGCGCGATGTGGGGCGACCTGGCACAGTTCGACATCGTCGACGGCCGGCAGTACCGCTCGATCCCGCCGTGCGGATGGGGCGAGGCCGACGCCTGCGCCGCCGGGTACGACCCCGCGATCACCATGCTCGGCACCGAGCAGGAGCAGTGGCTCTACGACGGGCTCGCCGCCTCCGATGCCCGGTGGAACGTCCTCGGCAGCAACGTCATGCTGTCCCGGCTCGACCACGACGGTGACGCGGGTGATCGGCTCTGGCACGACGCGTGGGACGGTTTCCCGGCCGCCCGCAATCGGCTCACCGACGCGTGGGCGGCTGCGCAGACCCGCAACCCGGTCATCGTCACCGGCGACTGGCACTCCACCTTCGTCAACGACATCAAGCGCGACTTCGATGACGCGGACTCCCCGGTGATCGCGACGGAGTTCGTCGGCACGTCGATCACGACCAACGGCGACGACGAGGTCTACGGCCCCTACTACGGTCCGATGATCCCGTTCAACCCGCACATCCAGTTCTTCGACGGCGACCGGCGCGGCTACGTCCGATGCCGTCTCGACAAGCGCCAGATGCGCACCGACCTGCGCATGGTCGAGACCGTGAGCCGCTCCGACGCGCCGGACTACACCTACGCCTCGTTCGTCGTCGAAGACGGCATCCCCGGCGCCCAGCAACTCTGACAGCGCGGCAAGCCGGGT
>JALDXR010000216.1:0-6269 GCA_032154865.1 Nocardioidaceae bacterium | reverse complement strand
CGAACGCACAGGCTGTACGCCGATAAGCGACATTATGTCAACTCGCGCTTGGAGAGGGGCTTTTGGGCCCCCCCTCTCCCGGCCCTTCCCTGCCGGTCAGCGGCGCAGTAACTCCCTTGGGTCCTCTTCGCCACTCATGGCGGCAGCGATCCGCAGCGGACCGACGGCCTCGTCGTGCCGGCTCTGCCGCTGCAACACGCGACCGAGCATCAGGTACGCGTACGTCTCGCTCGGGTCACGCGCGATGATCTCGCGGAGTTCGTCCTCGGCCCGACGCAGTCGCGCCGCGTGAAAGTACGTCCGCGCCAGCAGCAACCGGACGGCGATGTTGTCCGGCTCGGCCGTGACCAGTTCCTCCAGCAACGGCGCGGCGGTGATGTAGTCGCGGGCCTCGAAGGCGAAGGTCGCCTGGTCGTACTTGCCCGCATAGGTTGTCTCGGTCATCGTCGCACCTCCCAGTACAGTTGTTGACCCTTCAACAACCGCGGTGGGAAGCCGATAATTCCCGGCGCCCGTCCGGTCAGTCCAGCGGCGTGCCGGGATCGTCCCCCGAGCCGCTCTTGAGCAGGTTCTCCATTGCGGTGATCTCCTCGGAGAACACGTCGCGCACCTGTCGAGGGCCGCACGATCGCAGCAGCCGGGCGAAGTCGGAGGCGGCCTGGCTGATGCGCTCGCCGAGTCCCTCCGCGCTGCGCTGTGCGCCGAAGTCGTCGGTCGCTGCGTAGATGCCAGTCGGCGAGACGATCGCGTGGAGGTACGAGAACATCGGTCGCATCGCGTGCTCGAGGACCAGCGAGTGTCGCTCGGTCCCGCCGGTCGCGGCGATCAGCACCGGCATGTCGGACAGGCTCTCCTCGGGCAGCACGTCGAAGAACGACTTGAACAACCCGCTGTATGACGCGTTGAACGCCGGTGTCACGGCGATCAGGCCGTCCGCGCTCCCGATGGTCTCGAACGCCGCCTCTAGGTCGGACCCGGCGAAGCCGGTCAGCAGGTCGTCCATGATCGCCCTGCCGAGCGGCCGGAGCTCGATGATCGTGGACGTCGCCGCCACGCCCTGCTCGGTCAGCTCGGCACGCACCGCACTGTCAAGGCGGTCGGCGAGCAGGCGGGTCGACGACGGCTCTCGCAGGCCGCCGGTCACGATCGCGAGATTCGTCATGCCTCGGTCTCCTGAGCTGTGTCGTCCGGCTTCTCGCTTCCATCATCGCGGGTCGCCGCCTGTACGAGAGATTCATGCGTCGGTGCGTCGGGCACGTGCTCCGGCCGGCCGATCGCGAACTCCTTGCGCAGCACCGGCACGACCTCCTCCCCCAGCAGATCCAACTGTTCGAGCACGGTCTTGAGTGGCAGTCCGGCATGGTCGACCAGGAAGAGCTGTCGCTGGTAGTCGCCGACGTACTCGCGAAAGCCCAGCGTTCGCTCGATCACCTGCTGCGGCGAGCCGACTGTCAGCGGCGTCTGCGCGGTGAACTCCTCCAGCGACGGGCCGTGGCCGTAGACCGGGGCGTTGTCGAAGTACGGCCGGAACTCGTCGACGGCGTCCTGACTGTTGGGCCGCATGAAGACCTGCCCGCCGAGCCCGACGATCGCCTGGTCTGCCCCGCCGTGCCGATAGTGCTCGAACCGCCGACGGTAGAGCTGCACCATCCGCTCGGTGTGTGACGGCGGCCAGAAGATGTGGTTGGCGAAGAAGCCGTCGCCGTAGTAGGCGGCCAGCTCGGCGATCTCCGGCGTACGGATGGAGCCGTGCCACACGAACGGCGGCACGCCGTCCAACGGCTGCGGCGCCAGGGTGAACCCTTGCAGCGGGCTTCGGAACTCACCGGTCCAGTCCACGACCTCCTCGCGCCAGAGTCGGCGAAGCAGCCCGTAGTGCTCGACGGTCAAGGGCACCGCGGTACGGATGTCCTGCCCGAACCACGGGTAGACCGGTCCGGTGTTGCCGCGTCCCAGCATCAGGTCGGTGCGACCACCGGACAGATGCTGCAGGACGCTGAAGTCCTCGGCGATCTTGACCGGGTCGCTCGTGGTGATCAGGGTCGTCGCGGTAGACAGGATGAGGCGGGACGTCTGGGCCGCGATGTAGCCCAGCAGGGTGGTCGGCGACGACGGTACGAACGGCGGGTTGTGATGCTCCCCCGTCGCGAAGACGTCGAGACCGACCTCCTCGGCCTTCGTCGCGATCGCCACGGTCGCCTGGATCCGCTCGGCCTCCGTCGGAGTGACGCCGGTCGTCGGGTCCGGCGTGACGTCACCGACGCTGAAGATCCCGAACTGCATGCCCGACATGTCCTCACTCCCCTGCGACCGTTGTGCCGCGCGTACGACTCGATCATGTGCACACGATGGCCTCCGACGCCATCCGACGTACTCCCCTCCCCCGGATTCCAGTCAGCCGAGACGGCTCTCCAGATATTCCTCGAGGCGCCGCATCGCCTGCTCGTCGGTGATATCGACACCTTGTTGCCGCCACGCCACGGTCACCTTGCCGCCGGTCAGCCGACGCGCGTCACGCACCTCTCTCCCCACTGCGCTTCGACCCAGTCCGGAAGCCGATGATCCAGGGCGTCCAAGACCGCACGGCCGCGCGGCACGTCAGCGTCGGCCATCGCATCGGCGTACTCGAGACGCAGTGCCTCGAACCGCTCCGGCCAGGCCGGGTCGTAGTCGACGACGGTGATCACGGCGATCCACTCTAGGCAGCCTCGCGGTCACTCGATGAGCGTCGGTGGTGCGTTCGCCGACTGTGCACGGCGGCCGGATCGAGTGGCGCCGATTCCGGCGGTCACGACCAGTGCGATGCCGAGCACTTGTACCGGTGTCGGGACCTGGGCGAGCAACACCAATCCCATGATCAGCCCGAGGGCGGGCTCGATCGACATCAGGGTGCCGAAGGCCGCGGTCGTGAGGCGGCGCAGGGCCAGCAGCTCCAGCGAGAACGGCAGCACGGGCAACAGCACGGCGAGACCGATCGCCGCGAGTCCGGCGATCCGATCGCCGACGTGCTGGGGCAGCAGGATGTAGGTCGCCCAGCCCAGAGCTGCCATCCCCGCCAGCAGAACACCCACCGGATCGATCGATCCCTGCCAGGGCTCGGTCAGCAGCACGACGCCGACCAAGGCCAGGGCCGGCCAGACGAGCAGGCGACGCTGGTGACTTCGGAAGACGGCCACGCTCAGCGGACCCATGAACTCGATCGCCACGGCAGTGCCCAACGGAATGCGGTCGAGCGCCGACAGGAACGTCGTCGTCACCAGACCGGTTGTCACGCCGAGCGCCAATGCCGCGCGCAGCCCACGCCAACCCAGTCGGCGCAGCCGCGGGCGGCGCAGCGCCAGGAAGATCAGCGCACCGGCGCTCAGCCGCAGCCAGGCGGTCCCGGCCGGCCCGACAGCGTCGAACAGATGCACCGACAGCGCCGCGCCCAATTGCACCGACAGCATTGCCGCGACGGCCATCGACCATGCTGGCACCCGATCGGCCGGACGCGATCGGCCGCCCGGCCCACCGCTCCCCCGGGTACGGCGCGCTGGCGCCGCTTCGGTCGAACGGTCAGCCATGAGTACGCTCGGCGCCGACCCCAGGCTCGAACACGGCCAGCGTGAACCGGGCCGCGTGGTCGGACGTGTTGCGATAGCCATGGTCCACATCGCCGGGTAGGGACGCCGCATCGCCGGTGTCGAGGTCGTAGTGCTGACCCTCGACCTCCACCGTGATCTCGCCTTCGAGCAACAGGAGAAGCTCGCGGGTCCCGCGGCTGTGGGCCTCGCTGCGATGCTGATCGCCCGGGCCGAGGATCCAGTCCCACAGCTCCACGACATCGGGCGGCTCAGTCCCGGCGGCGAGCAGTGCCCGTCCACCGGACGAGCTCGTCCACAAGGCCGCGCGGTCGGATCGCCGGGTGACCTGGACGCGGTTCGGCTCAGGTGGCGCGACCAAGGCCGGCAGGCCCACGCCGAGGGCGTCGCTGATCCGCAGCAACGTGGCGATGCTCGGGTTGGTCGTCCCCTGCTCGATGCTGACCAGCATGCGCCGACTCACCCCGGCCTGCTCCGCCAGTCGATCGAGCGTCCATGACCTGCCACGGCGCTCGGTGCGCACCCGGGCCCCGATCACGGCTCCCAACTCGGCAAGGGCGTTCTGACTCATGAGTGCAGCATAATGCACTGCGATAGGCAGTTCACTGCACGCGACTCGTTTGCCCCTTTCGCGCAGATGCGGTCTGTCGATAATCGCGTGACGGCTCCGACGTCTCCGGTGCCGGCCCGAAGGAGGTCGGCGCACCGAAGGAGAGGCACATGAAATACCTGATCTTGATCTACAGCCGGCCCGAGACTTGGGGGCACCCGAGCTTTCTGCGCACGACCGAGGGCCAGACCCTGTCGGAGTCCGAACGGACGAGGTTGACCGGTCAGCTCGAGGAGCTGATCACCGAGCTCCACGAGTCCGGCGAGATCGTCGCGGGCGCGGCGCTGGCCGATCCGCTCAACTCGCGTACGGTCCGGGTACGTGAGGACGCGGCGATAGTGACGGACGGACCGTACGTCGAGGCCAAGGAGCAGATGGCTGGTCTGTTCATCGTGGACTGTGCGACACCCGAACGCGCCGAGCAGATCGCCGGCCGCTTCCCGGAGGCTCGGTTCTCCGCCGTTGAAGTGCGGCCCGTCATGGAGTCGTCCGGCGAGGAGATGTGACGACGAACGACAACGCCGAGGACCTGTGGCGTGACCTGACGCCACAGGTACTCGGAGCAATCGTGCGCCGCTACGGCGATTTCGGGATCGCCGAGGACGCCGTGCAGGAGGCTCTGCTCGCTGCCGCGACGCAGTGGCCGAAGCAAGGCAGGCCGGACAACCCGAAGGCGTGGCTCATCACGGTCGCCTCGCGACGCTTGGTGGATCGGCGCCGGAGCGATCAGTCGCGCGATCGCCGCGAGGTCGATGCGGCCCTGAAAGCGCCGACCGACGAGCTCGTCGCACCGGCTGCGGACGCTGTGGAAGACGGCGACGACACGCTGACCTTGTTGTTGCTGTGTTGCCATCCGGCGCTCACTCCACCGTCGCAGATCGCGCTGACCTTGCGGGCGGTCGGCGGCCTCACCACGGCGCAGATCGCCCGCGCGTTCCTGCTACCGGAGTCGACGCTCGCGCAGCGCATCAGTCGCGCCAAAGCGTCCATCCGCAAGGCCGGCGGCCGCTTCGAGCTGCCACCGCCGCCGGAACGACCCGATCGGATGCGCGCGGTGCTGCACGTGTTGTACCTGATCTTCAACGAGGGCTACGCCGCCACTGAGGGTCCCGACCTGCACGACGTACACCTGACCCGCGAGGCGATCCGGCTCACCCGGCAGGCCCACGCATTCCTCCCCCGCGACGGTGAGGTCGCCGGCCTGCTCGCGCTGATGCTGCTCACCGAGGCGCGGCGACCGGCGCGGGCCCGGCCCGACGGTGCACTGGTGCCGCTCGCCGAGCAGGACCGCAGCCGATGGGATCAGGAGCTCATCGCCGAAGGGGTCGAGCTGATCACCGGCACGCTGACGTGGGCGCCGCTCGGTCCCTATCAGCTGCAGGCCGCGATCGTCGCGGTCCATGACGAGGCCGGCTCCGCCGAGGAGACCGACTGGCAGCAGATCCTCGGCCTCTATCAGTTGCTCGAGCGATTCACACCCGGTCCGATGGTCCGGCTCAGTCATGCCGTGGCGGCCGCAATGGTGCATGGCCCGGACGATGGTCTCGCGATGCTTCGCAGCCTCGAAGACGATTCGCGAATGAACCGTCACCATCGGCTGCATGCCGTACGCGGTCATCTGCTCGAGATGGCCGGCGACCGCGACGCGGCCTACGACGAGTACGACCTCGCCGCCCGGCTGGCGACCAGCATCCCGGAGCAGAACTACCTTCGAGGAAAGGCGGACGACTGTGCACGTGAGTGAGACCGACGTCGATCTGCCCGACGGCCGGCGGCTTCACGTCTACGACACCGGGGGCGACGATCGCCTCGCTGTCGTCTGGCATCACGGGACGCCGAACATCGGCGCGCCACCGGTGCCCCTGTTCGCGACGGCGGACGAACTCGGCATCCGATGGGTGTCCTACGACCGGCCCGGGTACGGCCCGTCGACGCCTCGGCCCGGGCGTGACTTCGCCTCGGCGGCCGATGACGTCGCCCGCGTGACCGACGCCCTCGGCATCGACCGCTTCGCCACCATGGGCCACTCGGGCGGCGGACCGCACGCCTTGGCCTGCGGTGCGTTGCTCCCGGACAGA
>JALDXR010000215.1:0-6287 GCA_032154865.1 Nocardioidaceae bacterium | reverse complement strand
TCTCGCCTCCGTCGACCGCCCGCGGATGCCGCTCATGGCAAGGTGCCCCCAGCAGTGTTCTGGTTCAGGACATAGGAAACCATGTCTCAAGACATCGGAAACCGGTGTGTCGGGTCATAGGAAACCTCGGTGTGGGTTTCAGGGTCGGTGGTGTCGAAAGCCAGGCTGGTCATCACTGCTGTTGTCGTCGAGGGCCGTACTCAGGCCGAGGTTGCCGCTGCCTACGGGGTGTCGAAGGGCTGGGTGTCCAAGCTCGTGGCCCGCTACCGGGTCGAGGGCGAGGCGGCGTTCGAGCCCAGGTCGAAACGTCCCAGGCACTCGCCGACGGCGACTCCGCCGGCCACTGTCGAGCTGATCGTGCGGCTGCGCAAGGAGCCGACCGAGCAGGGTTTGGACGCCGGTGCGGACACGATCGTGTGGCATCTGATCCACCATCATGGCGTGAGGGTGTCGCGGGCCACGGTGGGCCGGGTGCTGACCCGCCAGGGGCTGGTGACGCCGGAGCCGAACAAGCGTCCACGGTCGTCGTTTGTGCGGTTCGCCGCCGAGCAGCCCAACGAGTGTTGGCAGGCCGACTTCACCCACTACCGGTTAGCTGACGGTCGGGACGTGGAGATCTTGTGCTGGCTCGATGACCATTCGCGCTACGCCCTTTCGGTGACCGCCTATCACCGGGTCACCGGACCGATCGTGCTCGCGTCTTTCCGCGCCATCGTCACGCGTTTCGGCTGCCCGGCCTCCACATTGACTGACAACGGCATGGTTTTCACCACCCGCCTGTCCGGCGGCAAGGGCGGCCGCAACGGGTTCGAGCATGAACTACGCCGCCTCGGCGTCGTGCAGAAGAACTCCCGGCCCAACCACCCCACCACCTGCGGGAAAGTGGAGCGGTTCCAGCAGACGATGAAGAAATGGCTGGCCGCCCAACCCGTGCAACCGACCAACCTCGGGCAGCTGCAGACGCTACTCGACGAGTTCGTCGATCACTACAACCACCGTCGACCGCACAGGTCCCTGCCCCACCGATGCACCCCGGCCACCGCCTACGCCGCCCGCCCGAAAGCCGGACCCGGCGACCGCAGCGCCGACGTCCACGCCCGGGTCCGCCGCGACCGGGTCGACACCGGCGGCAAAATCACCCTGCGCCACGCCGGCACCCTCTACAGCATCGGCGTGGGTCGAACCCACGCCCGAACCCGCGTCATCCTGCTGGTCGACGATCTCGACATCCGCATCATCGACGCCGCCACCGGCGAACTACTGCGCGAACTCATCCTCGACCCCACCAAGCGCTACCAACCCACCGCCAAACCACCCGACCCACCACGCCAAAACAACAACCCTTGAACCCACAACCGCGGGTTCAAGGGTTTCCGATGTCTTGAGACATCACATGGTGGCAGGTGTTGGATTCGAACCAACGAAGGCATTGCCGACGGTTTTACAGACCGCTCCCTTTGGCCGCTCGGGCAACCTGCCAGGGATCCGTCCGCGGTTGTCTCCCACGGACGGGCGCGCACACGATAGCGCAGGGCTGACGACGCGCACGAATCAGCCCGGAACGGGTGGTAGACCCCTCCTCCGACGATACCGGGGATGGCGGCGTCAGATTCCGGAGCGCCAGGTCCAGCGGCCGCCCAGCAGGGTGCCGGCGACCGGCATCGTACGCAGCTCTTCCGGCGCCGCCGTCATCGGGTCGCGGTCCACGATGGCCAGGTCGGCCGGGTCGTCGTCGGCGATCGGCAGGCCGGCTCGGACCGACGCGGCGAGCGCCGTCTTGGGTGGGATGGCCTGCTCGGGATGCCAGGCGGGGCGGCTGTCGCGCGAGCGGTGTACGGCCGCGGCGATCGCCAGCCACGGGTCGAGCGGAGCAACCGGGGCATCAGAACCCAGTGCCAAGGTTGCACCGGCCGCGACCAGATCGCCGTACGCGAACGCTCGATCGGTGCGCCCGGCCCAGTAGTGGTCGGCCACGTCGCGATCGTCCATCGCGTGCACGGGTTGCACGCTGGCCGTGACGCCCAGCGCGGCGAACCGCGCGAGATCCGACCGCGTCAGCAGCTGAGCGTGTTCGATCGAACCGCGTGCGCCCACCGTCTCGAAGGCGTCGAGGGCGAGCGTGTTGGCGCGATCGCCGATGGCATGAATCGCGGGCACGATGCCGTGCGACCAGGCGCGTCGCATCAACGGCACGAGATCCTCCGGCGGCACACCCAGGTCGCCGTGGGCGTCGGCATCGTCGAGGCCCGGATAGGGGTCGGCGCAATAGGCGGTACGTGTGTTCAGTGCGCCGTCGGACACCACCTTCAGTGGCCCCATCGTGACCAGCCCGCCCGATCCGGGGATGACATCGCCGGTGCCCAGCCCGCGCTCGACAGCCGCATCGAGCATCGACGGGTAGACGCCACACGAGACGCGAAGCGAGTCGACGCCGCCAGCCGCCCGGCGTACCCACGCGTCGAGCGACCAGGGCGCCTCCAGATCGACGATGCCGACGACACCACGCGATGCCGCCGCGTGAGCTGCTTCGGCCACCCAGGCTTCGAGTACGTCCGGCGGCACGGCCTGCGTCTGCGTCAGAACCGGGAACCACTCGGTCTCGCGCAGCAGACCGGTCGGATGGTCCTCGACGCCATATCGCCGGGCGGCCGCCGAGTTGAGCCAGCCACAATGCAGATCGCCACTCGCGAGTACGACCGGGACGTCTGGCGCTACGGCGTCGAGGAGGCCGCGATGCGGCGCGTCCGGCCACAGTCCGTCGCGGAAGCCGAAACCCTCCAGGGTCAGGCCGTCCGAAGGCGGAGCCGACCGCACCCGCTCACCCACGAGCTGCGTCACCTCGGCCGCCGATCCGGCCCGAGACAGATCCAGACGTCCACGAGACAAGGCCCACTGGTCGAAATGCACATGGTGATCCCACGGGCCGGGCAGCACCCACCGACCGTCCAGATCGACGGACTCGACCGGTACGCCGGCGCCGGCGGCCGGATCCACCGTGGAGCGGCCGTCCCGGATGAGTACGTCGCAGAGCCGGCCGGTCGGCACGAGTCTGGCCGACCGCAGTCGCAACGTGGGTGATCGGTCCATCGGCCAGACCCTAGACGGTCGGAGTGACGGCTCTCGTTCGCTGTGAGCGAACGGGCGCGAGACACGCGGCCGGCGACGGCAGTTCTGTCAGTGGTCGCACATATGTTCGAAGCATGACGCCGACCAGCCCACCTGATGCGCCCGACCGGCGCGACGTGGCTTTGATCGACCGGATGGTCGAGCTCGCCGCCACGCAGGCCAGGCTGGAGGCCGAGCTCGCCGCGACGATCTGCGAGTTCATCGACCTGCGGCGAGCCGAGCCGGTGGACGACGTCGCCGCCGACAAGGGGAAGGTCGTGCCCGGCGAGTTCGCCGCCGACGAGATCGCCGCCGCTCTGACCTGGTCGACGAGCCGGGTGACGACGACGGCCAGCCGGTTCCGCCGAATCCGCGTGGATCTGCCGCACACCGCGGCACTGTGGCAGTCCGGCCGGATCGACGGGTTCAAGGCCGGCAAGGTGGCCGAGGCCGCCAACCGGCTGACCTGGCCCGAGTCCGTCGCCACCCTGGACGCCGCGGCCGCCGACCGGGCGAGCTCGCAGACGACCACACAGTTGCAGCAGTGGCTCAACCGACAGGTCGCCCGTTTCGAGCCGGACCAGGCTGAGCGACGGCACCGCCGCGCCCACGCGGATCGGCGGGTGTCGACCAGGTCAGAGCCGGACGGCATGGGCTCGTTGTGGGCGATGGCTGGAGCGGCTGATCTGGCGGCGATCGACTACCGCTTGACCGACCTGGCCAGGAAGCTCGGCTCCGACGATCCCCGCAGCATGGACCAGCGTCGCACCGACCTCTTCGTCGACCTGCTCACCGGGCGAGGCTATGCCGGTTCGGCGGGCTCGACTGGACCGTCGGCGGGATCAGTCCGCGCACCTGCGGTGGCCGTCGTTGTGCCGGTCCAGTCCCTGTTCGGCGTGGACGACACACCCGGCGAGCTGGCGGACCGATCGGCCACGATCCCCGCCCCACTGGCACGCGAGATCGCTGCCCGACCTGGCACCGTGTTCTACCGGCTGCTCACCGACGAGCGAGGAGAGCTGCTCGACGTCGCACAGCTGGGTCGCTTCCCGTCCGATCTGCTCGGCTTCGCCGTCAACCTGCGCGACGGCAGTTGTGCCTGGCCGACCTGCTCGACGGGGGCTTCCAAGTGCGACCACGACCACACCCAGCCGGCCCCGGATGGTCCGACGGCCGCCCGAAACCTAGGCCCAGCCTGCCGACGACACCACCGAGCGCGCACCCATGCCGACTTCGACCTGCAACAGCCCGAGCCGGGCGTCTTCGTCTGGCGGACGCCGACCGGGCACCGCTATCTGGCTGAGTCCGAGCTGCTTCCGGTCGGTCAGTGGCCGAGGCCGGTCGTGGTCGATCCACTCCCGACGATCGGTGACCCAGTCGATGCCGATGCCATCGATCCACCGCTGTGGGAGTCCTCCGTACGCGACCTGCTCGAACCACGTGCCGGTCCCGAGCCCCTGCTTGCCCGGGAAGCCGCTGCCCTCGCCGCGGCACTGTGAGGCGTCACGACATCACGCCGCCTCGGCACCCTGCGCCCCCGCGCCGCGCCGGCGTGACGACCGCCTACACCTCCTCGCTACGAGCCTTGACGCCGTCGGCCTCCATCTGGAGGTAGGTCCGGATCCGCCTGCCGAGAAGGCGCCCGACCAGACCGGACATCGGCCCGGTGATCTCGAACGTGAGCTGTGCCGTGACTCCACCGGCGGCCGGCTCCGCGACGTGGCTCGCGACCATCGTCAGCCCACCCGAGCGCGTGACCCACACGAAGGATCGTCCCGGCTCGGCCTCGGTCACCTGCCAGACCGCAGCGGGCAGCTTGGGTTGCTTGAGCCGCGCCCGACTGCCGACCCCGAACTCGCCGTCGTCGAGTAGGCGCGCGGTGACGACCGACTGCGTCCACTCCGGCCATCGCTCCACGTCGATCCAGGTCGACCAGACCCGATCGGGATCCGCGGCGATGTCGATCGTCGCCTCGTAGTCCATCGCTCCTCCGCTCCCGGCACCGCTCCCAGCCTTCGCCGCCGCGCAATCCCGAGAGTGCGACGGGCTACAGCATTGCCGAACAGCCGGATCGGAGGCGACCGCCACGCCTAGGCTGTCACGTCGCGACGGGTGATGCTGACCGAAGCGACCGCCGCGGCCACCGCAACGTAGGCCGCGACCGTGACAAAGGCGCGGGTGGCATCGACGTCGGCCGTCCCGCCGGCCACGAAGGCCTCGAGCAGCAGTCCGGGGAAGAACTGACTGGCCGGGTCCCACGCGTCCTGGAGCAGATGCTCGAACGGACCGGCCCACGCGATTCCCACGGCCAGCGCGATCGGAACCGAACGAGTGAGGACCGCGAGCAGCGTGCCGAGGATCGCGTAGCCGGTGACCCAGAACAGCACCGCACCGTAGTCGCCCACCCCGGCGGCGAATCCATCCAGGCTCATCCACGCGCTGGTGTCGATGTCCTGCGACGGCGCGAGCAGCCGCGCCGCGATCCAGGCAAGCACGAGCGTCACGGCGAGGCCCACAGCCGAATACGCCAGCAGCGCAGCCAGCTTGCCAGCCAGCACGCGGACACGAGCCGGCTGCCGAAGCAGCATGGTCCGGAACGTGCCGCGGCCGAACTCGACGGCGATGGCGCCGACGAAGACGACGAACATGAAGAACCCGGCGAACGACGCCGCTCGGCGGAAGACCTCGGTACCGCCACCTGCGTCGGCCAGCGACTCGAGGGTCAGATCCTGTCCGGTCGATCCCGGCCCAGCGGGCTCGGCACCGAGCAGGACGATCGCAGCCCCGCCGACCGCGACGACCACGACGGCCACGGCGGAAAGAAGGAGCACTCGACGGCGGAGCAGCTTGACCAGCTCGCCGCGAAACGCGCGGATCATCGGTCTCCTCCTTGCACGGTCGCGAGGTAGTGCGATTCGAGAGTCGGGCGTCGGAGATGCAGCTCAGCAAGCGTGATACCGGCGTTGATGGCCTCCTTGTTGAGCGCGACCGCGGCCGCACGCGGATCGCCGTGATCGAGACGTACGGTCAGCTCGGCCCGATCTCGGTCGGCGTCGAAGCCGGCCGTACGCACCAGGGCAGCGAGCCGATCGAGGTCGTCCGGCCGCTCCGGCGCCAGCGAGAGCATCGGCGTCACCTCCGCGAGGAACCCGTCGGACGGTCCCTGGTAGCGCATCGCGCCG
>JALDXR010000214.1:0-6330 GCA_032154865.1 Nocardioidaceae bacterium | reverse complement strand
GGCGTTCCGGGCTACCGTTTGCCGCATGGCGAGACCTCCCGACGACATCCGGAGTCGGACCCGGATGTGGCGCTTCCGGCGCATCGCGACGCACTATCTGAACCCGATCGTCAGCCGGTTCGCGGGCCGGCTTCCAGGCTTGGGAGTCGTGACCCACACCGGTCGCAAGAGCGGCCGCGTCTACCGCACGCCGATCAACGTCTTCCGGCAGAAGGACGAGTACGTTTTCCTCCTCACCTATGGGGCCGACGCCCAGTGGGTGAAGAACGTCGTCGCGGCCGGATCCTGTTCGGTCGAAACCCGCGGTCGTGTCGTGGAACTCGTCGAGCCCGTCGTGGTGGCCGATCCGGAACTCCGCCCGGCGCCCGCAGCGGCCCGCCTTGTCGAAGGCCGACTCATCGGTGTCACCCAGTACCTGCGGATGCGGGTCGCAGAGTCAGCCTGACCGGGCTGTCGCGATCGGTCTCACGCGACGCGTACCGAGCTCAACCTCCGCAGCGCCGTGGCGGTGCTGTCGTCGACATCGGCCGTCTCCCATCGCAGCTTCGCCTGCCGTCCATCGATCTCCAGGGTCGCGATGGCGTTGTCGAACCACGGCCCTTCGGCAATGGTCCAGCGGAACGGCGGCCTCGGAACGCGAGCCCGGGATGCGAGCAACTCCATCGGCCGCGCCAACCCGTGGGCCGTCGTCGCCGCGACCCAGCGCTCCCATTGCGGCAGGGTGTTGCGGATCGGCGAGCAGACGGCCTGCAGCAGACGAGAAGACGTGCCGTTACCGACGTCCACATCGGCCAGATAGGAGTGATGAACGTCGCCGGACAGGAACAACACGGTCGCCGGCGGCTCGCCCCGGTGGCCCTCCACGACTTCGACGATGCTGCGACCGACGTCGCGGAAGGAGTGCTGGAAGGCCGCCCAGTGCTCAAGATCGATCATCCGCCGAAGCCGCTCGCCGAGGCGCGCAGCGCGCCGTCCCCAGGCGCCGTCGACAATCGCTTCGTTCCACGCCTCGAGGTGGTGCAGGCCCATCGGGACCAGGTACGGCAGTGACGTGCCGATGAGAAGGTGGTCGACGTCGCCGCTGAGCAGGTCGTCGAGCCAGGCGTGCGTGGCCCGGTCGAGCATCTTTCGGCCGGGCTCGTCGAGCACCCGGGCGGCCCGCGCGTCCACGACCAGGAGCCGGACCTTGCCGAAGTCGCGGTGATAGCTCCATCGGTAGGCCGCCGGATCGGCGTCGGCCCGGTTGGCCAGGGCATCGAGTACTTCTCCCGCATCACCGTCGCGGCCGATCGCCAGGACCTCGCGCCACACGGGGTCATCGGACCGCTCCCGCAGCGAGAGGTTGCCGATGTGCTGGTAGACCCAGTACGACGCCAGGCCGGCCCGGATGTGTCGCTGCCACCACCGGGCCTTTCGCACCTCGGCTCGCCACGCCGCCGAGGTGTTCCAGTCGTCTCGGATGTCGTGGTCGTCGAAGATCATCGCCGTCGGCAAGGTCGACAGCAGCCATCGGCAGTCGGGATCACTCCACGACGTTCGGTACAGATGGGCGTACTCGTCGAAGCTCTGGAGCTCGATCGCCTTCGGCCGGTCGAGCTCGCGCCGCCCGGCGATGTAGTCGCGCATCTCGTCGGTGGTGGCGTCGGCATAGACCTGGTCACCGAGCATCAGAAGCAGCGACGGCCAGGTCGGCTCGTCTGGAGCACAGTTCGCCAGGTGCTGGGCAAGGGCGCGGAGCACGTCGGGTCCGTGACTGCGGTGGGCGTCGGCGTCGTGGGCCGCGCTGGTGCGGCACGACCCGAAGGCGACCCGCAACCCTCGGTCGGGCGCGACCGTTCGAATCCGGCTCGGCGGGTGTGACGACCCGGGCGGCGGCCAGACCTGCTCGGTGCCGAGGCAGATCGCGTACGGATAGGAGTCGCCCGGGTCCAAGCCCGTGACGTCGACCATCGCGTAGTGATGTCCGTGCACGGTGAAGGTGTGGGCCTGGTACGAGCGGTTGGTCGTCGTCGCCGTCACGACCCCGCGGTCCGCGACCTCAACCCAGATCGCTGCCGTCGTCTCGTCGACGTAGCGCAGCAACGGACCGACGAGGAGCGGCGAACTGCCTTCAGCCATGTGCCCTCTGTACCCGGCCATCGCGAGCCAAACCTCGACGCAGCCGCGCGGACCGGCGCTGCGTCTTACAGGCGGCCGGAGAGGCTACGTCCGGTGACGAGAGCTGCGACCGTCGCGAAGGCCGATCCGAAGAGAAGTGCGATCGCCAGGCGGACCACCTCGACGGCGCCGGCAGTTCCTAGCCCGGCCGTGGCGTACCAGCCCACCAGGACGCCGACGATGCCGCACACGGCCGTCGTGACCAATCCGATGTCGTCGCGGCCACCGGGGCCGATCACCGCTTTCCCAAGCACGCTGATGCCGATCCCCATCATGATCAATCCGACGATGTCCATTGATCGCTCCCGTCCACTGTCCCCGCGGATTCGGAGTACCCACCCTGGTCGGGTTCACTACGCCCGATGTGCTGTGCAACACAGTCCAAATGTGGCTGTGCCGGGCATGTCGGCCACCGTTCGATTGACCCTCGGACGGGCGGGTACCGGAACGGTCATGCGTCTTGGAGTGCTGGACATTGGATCCAATGCGGCCCAGCTGCAGATCGTCGATCTCGCGGCTGGTTCGCCGCCGTTGCCTGCGCACGCGGTCAAGAATCCGACCTTGCTGAGTGACGAGATCACCGAAGCGGGAGCGATCACTCCGACCGGCATCGAGCGCGTGTCCAGCGCCGTCTCGGACGCGGTGCAGGTCGCGGCGCAGCAGCAGGTGAATCAGCTGTATCCGTTCGTCACCGCCGTCATCCGAGACGCGGCGAACCGTGAGCAGGTGCTTGACCAGATCGAGGCCGCCGCCGGCGTACGGCCGCAGTTTCTCACCGGTGAGCAAGAGGCTCGGCTCACCTATCTGGCAGTACACCGCTGGTATGGCTGGTCCGCCGGCCGGCTGCTGCTCCTTGACATCGGTGGTGCCTCGATGGAGATCGCCCTCGGGCGAGACGCGACGCCGCAGCTGGCCATCTCGTTGCCGCTCGGTGCCCGACGGCTCACCGACCAGTTCCTGACCTCAGACCCGCCGACCGCGAAGCAGATCAAGGCCGCCCGCCGCTACATCCGCGACACGCTCGGTGAGGTCGCCGATCGACTGCGCTGGGAGGCCGAGCCGCGCCGAGTGGTCGCCACGTCGAAGACCTTCAAGCAACTCGGCCGGCTCACCGGGGCGGCTCCGCAACGCAAGGGGCCGTTCGTGAGACGTACGCTGGCGCTGGACGACATCCATGGCTGGATACCGCGCCTCGCCAGTCTTCCGTCGAAGAAGCGTGCGAAGTTGCGGGGGATCTCGTCGTCACGGGCCAAGCAGATCCTGGCGGGTGCGCTCGTCGCCGCGACCGCGATGGAAGTCCTCGATGTCGAGTCGACGGAGGTCTGCCCGTGGGCGCTGCGCGAAGGAATCATGCTGCGCCACCTGGAAGCGCTGGCGGTCGAGATCGATCTCCCGCTGTATCCGCTGGAGCGGGTCCAGAGCGGTGGCGCCAGCGTGACCCCGCTTCCGACCGCTGAGGCCGGCGACGGCTCCGCATGATCGACGCGGGTCCGGTCACCCGGCGCGGCCGGTGAGCCGGTCCCGGATCCGATCGACCAGGCCGGCGCCGGGACCCAGGATCTTGTTGAGCGGCGGGGTGTCTGGGGCGAAGGGATGCGGATGGGTCGGCGCCAGCTTCTTCGCCCGCTCGACCTTCGTCCCCAGGGCGCGGAGCTCTTCGGCGTCGGCGTGCTGACGCAGTAGCGGGAACACCTCGTCCTCTTCTTCCTGCAGGTGGGCGCGGACCTTGACACTGATCCCACTCATGCCGGACCGGTACGCCGGGTCGTTGGGATCCATGCCTTCGAGGTCCTTCAGCAGCTCCTCCACCTCGGCATGGTGGGCGATCTGCCGGTCGGCCAGCGCATCGCCTTCGGGCACCTTCTCACGTACGGCCGGGTAGAGGTACTGCTCCTCGGTGACCGAATGTCGAACAACCTCGGTGATCACTTGCTCCGTCATCACCTGCTGCACCCGCGCGTCGCCGGCGCGATCCAGCAGGTCGAGCAGCCGCTCGATCTCGCGGTGATCCTGGGTGAACGCATCCACCACGTCCTGTTCATCCGGCATGGCGCCTCCTCGCTCCCGGTCTGCTCGTTTAGGAGTACCCAATGTCCTACCGCGACCAACGCCCCCGCCAACCGGGCGGTCTCGTTTGGACGCAGCCGGCCTGGGTACGAGAAGGGTGGTACTGAGTGTTGCCCAGACGACCATCCCGGTGGCGTGGGCAGCGATCCGCCACGAGGCTCTGTCGGATTCCCCGGTAGGACTTGATCGACAGCCGGGATTGTGGCAGTGGTGGGGACGTGAGTGCGATGAGTGACCGACCCCTCGGGGAGTCGGCCCGGCTGCTGGCCAGCTTCAACGAGACGTTGACCTCAGTCGACAAGAACCGACCGCGGCCCTGGCGGCTCTGTGAGGCGGTACGCCAGATCGTTGGGGCTGCCGGCGTCGTCGCGACATTCGGGTATCTGTCCGATGTTCGGACCACGCTCTGCGCGACAGACGACGTAGCCGCTGCCGTCGACAGTCTTCAGGAACTCGTCGGTGAGGGGCCGGGCTTCGATGCCGCGCGTGGCGGCGAAATGGTCACCGCCTATCTGGGTGACGTCCGCCAATCTCCGTGGCCGGACCTTTCGCGGGCGATGTGGGATGAGCTCAGCGACGTCACGATCTTCGCCATCCCGATCCGCGCCAAGGCCGGACTCGCCGGCGTCATCACGCTCTACACCCACCAACGGCGACCGCTCAACGTCACCGGGAGGATTGCGGTTGTCCTGGCCCGTGCGATCGGTAGCGCTCTCCTCGCCGAGGGGCGTGCGCAACAGGAGAGTGCCGAGGGTCTCAGAGGACCGTGGACCTCTCGTGTCGTCGTCTACCAGGCCACGGGCATGGTCATGGCCCAGCTCGGCATCACCGCCGACGACGCGTTGTCGCTGCTCCGGAGTCGCGCTTACGCCGTCGAGGCCGACCTTCACTCCGTCGCCCGCCAGGTCGTCAAGCGGGAGCTGAGCTTCTCCAACGCATCCGCCAACGGAGACTGACGGCCACCGCGTATACGGTCAGACGCCGGAAGATGGAAGTTGCCGGGTCGCGATCAGGTGTTCGGCCACCTGCCTGAGCTTCACGTTGTGATCCTGTGAGTAGCGGCGAAGCACTTCGAACGATCGGGCCTCGTCGAGGCCGTACCGCTCCATCAGGATGCCCTGCGCCTGTCCGATCACCTTTCGGGTGTCGAGCGCGGTGTTGAGCCCCGCCTCGTTCATCGACCCGGCCAGGGCGAGGGCGGCGTGCCGGGCGAAGATGTTCGCGAACGCGACGTCGTCAGCAGTGAACTCGCGCCGGCGCGTCCAGTAGACGTTGATCGCTCCGATCCGCCGATCCTCGACGCTGTTCAGCTCGACGGCGAGGATACTGGCGATGCCCATCGCTGCCGCCTTCTCGCTCCACTGGCGCCAGCGCGCTTCGCTCGCGAGATCGCTGGAGAGCAGCGTCTCGCGGTGCCAGGAGCTGTCGCGACAGGGACCCTCACCGAGCTCGTATTGCAGTCGATCGGCCTGCTCGACGAGCTTGTCGGTGGCGGCCACCGTCTCCAGTCGACCCCGGGAACGGATCAGAGTGATGCCGGCGTGGTTCGCCTCGAGTTGCTCCCGCACGTACTCGACGATCTCCTCCGCTGTCTCGGCCGGCGTGGGGGCAGCTTCCAAGGCCTCGGCCAGCTTCGCGAATTCGAGAGCATCAAACTCGGGGGACATTCGCAGCTCCGGGGTTTCTTGCGATGAGGGCGTGACGCGCTGTCGACACGCCCACGCTACGCCGCCGGATCGCCCCGTCTCAGAAGATGGGCTTGCCGCCGGTCACCCCGAGCACCGTCCCGGACACGTAGCTGGCGTCGGACGGCGACGCGAGGAACACGAACGCCGGTGCCACCTCGCCAGGCTGACCTGCCCGACCGAGCGGAGTGTCGCTGCCGAACGTCTCGAGGTGGTCGGCGTCCTGGGTGGCCGGCGGCTCGGCGCCGTCCAGGGCCCGCTGATCGCGGTGCTCAGCGTTGCTGCTTGTGGACAGGGGAGTGGGCAGCCGTACCATGAGGGCTCACAGGGAGTACGCGGGAGCGGGTCGGTGCACTGTCGTGATGTGCACGAGCCGTACGCTCTCAGCGGAATCGGTGGGTATGACACTGACGGCAACGGA
>JALDXR010000213.1:0-6359 GCA_032154865.1 Nocardioidaceae bacterium | reverse complement strand
GCCGCCGAACATCTTGCGGCCCACCATCCGGCGGGCGTACTGCACCGGGATCCGGCGTTGCGCCTGTTCGACGAAGATGACCGCGGCGACGACCGCGAGACCGACCGCGATCACCACGAAGAAGGTGACCCAGCCCTGGTCCTGGCCGATCAGCCACATCGTGCCGGGGAAGGTGGCGACGATCTGCGTGAAGATCAGGATCGACATGCCGTTGCCGATGCCGCGATCGGTGATGAGCTCGCCGAGCCACATGATGACCGCGGTGCCCGCCGTCATCGTGATCACGATCAGCACCGCGTCGAAGATGCTGTCCTTGTCGTAGAGCAGATCCTGGTTACAGCCCTGGATCAGCTGGTTGTTGCGCGCCAGCGCGACGATGCCGGTGGCCTGCAGGATGGCCAGGCCCAACGTGAGGTAGCGGGTGTACTGCGTGATCTTCTGCTGGCCGGCCTGGCCCTCCTTCTTGAGGGTTTCCAGACGCGGGATCACCACGGTCAGCAGCTGCAGGATGATGCTCGCCGTGATGTAGGGCATGATGCCCAGCGCGAAGATGGTCAGCTGGAGCAGCGCGCCGCCGGAGAAGACGTTGATCAGATTGAAGAGGTTGTTGCCCTCGGCGCTCTGAGCGGTGTCGATGCACTCCTGGACGTTGGGCACGTTGACGCCAGGTGCGGGCGTCATCGAGCCGAGTCGGAACACGACCAGGATTAACAGCACGAACAGCAGCTTCCGCCGCAGGTCCGGCGTCTTGAACGCGTTGACGAAGGCGCCTAGCACCAGGTCCTCCCATTTATCCCGGTCCCACCGGGAACTCACTCGTTCGGGACTCTAACAGTCTGCCTGGCCGATCACGCCGGCCGCACAGCCGTTGTGACCGCCACCTCACACGGTCGTCACCGTGCCGCCACTCGCTTCAATCTTCTCCTTCGCCGACTTCGAGACCGCGTCGGCCGTCACCTGGACCGCCACCGAGATCTCGCCGGTCCCCAAGATCTTGACCGGCTGCTTCGGCCGAACCGCGCCCTTGGCGGCCAGCGACTCGACCGTCACCTCGCCGCCGTCCGGGTAGAGCTCGGCCAGCCGGTCGAGGTTGACCACCTGGTAGCGCTGCTTGAACGGGCTGTTGAAGCCCCGCATCTTCGGCAGCCGCATGTGGATCGGCAGCTGGCCACCCTCGAAGCGCGCCGGAATCTGGTTGCGGGCCTTCGAGCCCTTGGTGCCGCGACCCGCGGTCTTGCCGCGCCGGCCACCCTCGCCTCGCCCGACCCGGACCTTGGCGGACCTCGATCCGGGCGCCGGACGCAGATGATGCAGCTTGAGCGTCATCTCAGTCGACCTCCTCGACGGCCACGAGATGGGGCACCGTCGCGATCATGCCCCGGATCTCCGGCCGATCCTCCTTGACGACGACGTCGCCGACCCGCTTCAGTCCGAGCGATCGCAACGTCTCGCGCTGGTTCTGCTTGCGCCCGATGGACGAGCGCACCTGGCGTACCTTCAACCTCGGCATCAGCCCGATGCCTCCGCCCGGGCCTTGAGCAGTGCCGGGGGCGCGACGTCCTCGACCGGGATGCCGCGGCGCTTGGCCACCGACTCCGGGGTCTCGAGCGAACGCAGCGCGTCGACGGTCGCGTGCACGATGTTGATCGCGTTGGACGAGCCGAGCGACTTGCTGAGCACGTCGTGGATGCCCGCGCACTCCAGCACGGCCCGCACCGGTCCGCCCGCGGGGGGCCGGCCGCAGCAGCACGACACCCGCCGACTTCTCGGCCTGCACCGGGTGCGGGATCGTGCCCTGGATCCGCGGGACCTTGAAGAAGCTCTTCTTCGCCTCCTCGACACCCTTGGCGATCGCTGCCGGCACCTCCTTGGCCTTGCCGTAGCCGACGCCGACTGTTCCCTCGCCGTCGCCGACGACGACCAGGGCCGTGAAGCTGAAGCGACGTCCACCCTTGACGACCTTGGCGACCCGGTTGATGCCGACAACACGCTCGATGTAGGCGGTCTTGTCCCCCGATCCCCGACGGTCGTCGCGGGATCGACGGTCTCCGGCGCCGCCACTACGACGCTGGGGTCCAGCCATATTCGAACTACCTCTCAATCAGAAGGAGAGCCCGCCCTCGCGGGCACCCTCGGCCAGGGCGGCGACCCGCCCGTGGTACTTGTTGCCGGCGCGGTCGAACACGACAGCGTCCAGCCCGGCGCTCTTGGCCCGGTCGGCGACGAGCTCGCCGACCTTCTTGGCCTTCGCGGTCTTGTCGCCGCTCAACGAGCGTACGTCGGCTTCCATCGACGACGCGGACACCAGCGTGCGGTGCTCGACGTCGTCGACCACCTGGGCCACGATGTGACGGCTGGAGCGGGTGACGACCAGGCGCGGGCGCTCGGCGGTGCCGGACACCCGCTTGCGACCCCGGATCGCCCGCCGCTGCCGGCCCGCGACTCGCCTGGCGGTGCGCCTGCGGTGTTTCAAGGCGACAGCCATCTCACTTACCAGCCTTTCCGACCTTGCGCCGGATGTGCTCACCGGCGTAGCGAATGCCCTTGCCCTTGTACGGCTCGGGCTTGCGCAGCTTGCGGATGTTGGCCGCCACCTCGCCGACCCGCTGCTTGTCGATGCCCAGGACGGCGAACTTGGTGGCCGACTCGACGGTGAACGTGACGCCGTCCGGCGCCTGGAACGTCACCGGGTGGCTGAAGCCCAGGCTCAGCTCGACGGCCGAAGGTCCCTTGGCGAGGACGCGGTAGCCGACGCCCACGATCTCGAGCTTCTTCTCGTATCCCTGGGTCACGCCGGTGACCATGTTGGCGACCAGCGTCCGCGACAGACCGTGCAGCGCCCGGTTCTCGCGCTCGTCGTTGGGACGGTTCACCGCGAGGCTGCCGTCGTCGTTGCGCTCGATCGTGATCGGCGACGCGACGGTGTGGCTCAGCTCGCCCTTCGGCCCCTTCACGGTGACCTGCTGGCCGTCGATCGTGACGTCGACGCCGGACGGGACCGTGATGGGCATCTTGCCGATGCGCGACATGCGTCTTCCTCCTCAGTCCTCGTCACCAGACGTAGGCGAGGACTTCCCCGCCGACGCCCTTGTCCTTCGCCTGCCGATCGGTCAGCAGACCGTTCGAGGTGGAGATGATCGCCACCCCGAGTCCGCCGAGCACGCGCGGCAGCCGGTTCGCCTTGGCGTACACGCGCAGGCCCGGCTTGCTGATGCGCCGCAGTCCGGCGATCGAGCGCTCCCGGTTGGGTCCGTACTTCAACGTGACCACGAGGGTCTTGCCGACCGCCTCCTGGGTCGGATCCTCGACCGCCCAGGAGGCGATGTAGCCCTCCTGCTGCAGGATCTCGGCCACGCCGGCCTTCAGCTTGCTGTGCGGGATCCGCACATTCTCGTGATAGGCCTGGTTGCCGTTGCGCAGACGGGTCAGCATGTCTGCGACGGGGTCAGTCATCGTCATAGGTGTTTGGCTACCTTCCCGCCACGGTTTCCGCTCGGCACTCGCTGGGAGTGCGGAGTGGACCTGTGGCGAAGCATGTCGTTCAACTCTTCTCTGCTACCAGCTGCTCTTCGTCACACCGGGCAGCTCGCCACGGTGCGCCATCTCGCGCAGGCACACCCGGCACAGCCCGAACTTGCGATAGACCGACTTGGGCCGGCCACACCGCTGGCAGCGCGAGTAGGCCCGCACCTTGAACTTCGGCTTGCGGGCCGCCTTGACGACCAATGCTGTCTTGGCCACGGTCAGTTCTCCCTGAATGGAAAGCCGAGCCTGGTGAGCAGCGCCCGGCCTTCGTCGTCGTTGTTGGCGGTGGTCACGATCGTGACGTCCATGCCTCGAACCCGGTCGATCTTGTCCTGGTCGACCTCGAGGAACATCACCTGCTCGTCGAGCCCGAAGGTGTAGTTGCCGCGACCGTCGAACTGTCGCGGCGACAACCCGCGGAAGTCACGGATGCGTGGCAGCGCCAGCGACAGCAGGCGGTCGAGGAACTCCCACATCCGGTCGCCGCGCAGCGTCACGTGGGCGCCGATCGGCATGCCGGCCCGCAGCTTGAACTGCGCGATGGACTTGCGCGCCCGGGTGATGGCGGCCTTCTGACCGGTGATCGCGGCCAGGTCGCGGGCCGCGCCCTCGATCAGCTTGGAGTCGCGAGCGGCCTCGCCGACCCCCATGTTGACCACGATCTTGGTCAGGCCCGGCACCTGCATGACGTTGCCGTAGGAGAACTCGTCCTGCAGCGCAGAGCGAATCTCCTCGCGGTAGCGGACCTTCAAGCGCGGCGGTGGCGCCTGGGTCGTCGTCTCAGTCATCAGATCTCCTTGCCGGTCCGCGTCGAGACGCGAATGCTGCGGTGCGCGGTGTAGGTCGAGCCGTCCGGCCGGGTCTTGGTCACCTCGTCGCGCCGGAACGCCACGCGGGTCGGGACCTTGTCGCCGTCCTCGTCGACCAGCAGCATCACGTTGGACACGTGGATCGCGGCCTCCTGCGTGACGATGCCCCCGGTCGTGCCCTGCCGGCCGCCGCGCTGCACCACCTTGGTGTGCCGCTTCACTCGGTTGACGCCCTCGACGATCACCCGGTCACGCTCGGGCTGGACCGAGATGACCTTGCCCTCGGCGCCCTTGTCGCGGCCCGCGATCACGCGTACGACATCGCCCTTCTTGATGCTCAGGTTCGCCATCACAGCACCTCCGGAGCGAGCGAGATGATCTTCATGAACCTCTTCTCCCGAAGCTCCCGCCCGACCGGGCCGAAGATGCGGGTGCCACGCGGCTCGCCGTTGGTCTGCAGCAGCACCGCCGCGTTCTCGTCGAACCGGATGTAGGAACCGTCCGCACGGCGACGCTCCTTGGCGGTCCGGACGATGACGGCCTTGACCACCTCGCCCTTCTTCACCGCGCCACCGGGAATCGCGTCCTTGACGGTTCCGACGATCACGTCGCCGATGCCCGCGTAGCGCCGACCCGAGCCGCCGAGCACCCGGATGCACAAGATCTGCTTGGCACCGGTGTTGTCGGCGACCTTGAGTCGCGACTCCTGCTGGATCATCCTTCGTCTCCGCCCTTACTTGGCCTTCTCGAGGACCTCGACGACCCGCCACCGCTTGGTGGCCGACAGCGGTCGGGTCTCCATGACGCGTACGCGGTCACCGACGCCGCACTCGTTCTGCTCGTCGTGTGCCTTCAGCCGGGTGTGCCGGCGCATGACCTTGCCGTAGAGCGGGTGCTTGACCCAGTCCTCGACGGCGACGACGGCGGTCTTGTCCATCTTGTCGCCGACCACGAGGCCTTCGCGGGTCTTGCGGCTGGTCGTACGCGCCGACGCAGTCGTCTCGGTCAACGTGGTGTCCTTCTTCTCCGTCACTTGGCGCCCCCGTCTTCGGCGGACGCGTCCTCATCGGTCGACTCGGTCTCGGCCTCGTCGGCCTTGGCGGCGGACTTCTTCGCCGCGGACTTCTTGGCGCTCGACTTCTTGGCCGACTTCTTGGCGGTCGTCTTCTTGGCCTTGGGCTCGGCCTCTTCGGCCGGCGCCTCCTCGGCTTCGGACTCCGAGTCCGCCTCGGGCACGGCGACAGCCTCGTCCTCGGTCGCTTCCTCGGTCACGACCTCGGGCTCGATGAAGCCGATGATGCCCAGCTCGCGCTCGCGCAGGACCGTGTAGATCCGCGCGATGTCGCGGCGGACCGTACGCAGCCGGCCGTGACTCTCGAGCTGGCCCGTCGCCGCCTGGAAGCGGAGGTTGAACAGCTCCTCCTTGGCCTCCCTGAGCTGGCGCTCCAAGTCGTCCTCGGTCGACGTACGCAACACCGCGGCACTCAACGTCGCCATCAGAAATCACCCGCCTCACGGCTGACGAAGCGGCACTTCATCGGGAGCTTGTGCATCGCGCGGCGCAGCGCCTCGCGAGCGATGTCCTCCGGCACACCGGACAGCTCGAACATCACCCGGCCGGCCTTCACGTTCGCGACCCACCACTCGGGCGAGCCCTTGCCGGAGCCCATCCGGGTCTCGGCCGGCTTCTTGGTCAGCGGCCGGTCGGGGTAGATGTTGATCCACACCTTGCCGCCACGCTTGATGTGCCGGGTCATGGCGATACGGGCCGACTCGATCTGCCGGTTGGTGACGTAGCTGCCCTCGATGGCCTGGATGCCGAACTCGCCGAAGGCGAGCTTGGTGCCACCCTTGGCGGCACCCCGGCGGTTGGGGTGGTGCTGCTTGCGGTGCTTGACGCGTCGTGGCATCAACACGGGATCAGCCCTCCGTCCCGGCTGCCGGAGCGGAACTCTCGGCCGCTGGCGGCGCACCGTTGGCGCCGGTCGACCCGGTCGACCCTCCGCGGTCTCCGCCGCTCCGCTC
>JALDXR010000212.1:0-6386 GCA_032154865.1 Nocardioidaceae bacterium | reverse complement strand
CCCCGGATGACCAGGCGGCAGGGCAGTGCCTCGACGCCGGACCGCGGCGAGCCGTCCAGGGCGTCGAACAGGGCCTGGGCCGCGGTCCGGCCGAGCTCCTGCAGGTTCATGTCGATGCTGGTGAGCGGCGGCCGGGCGTTGGTGCTGAGCACCGTCCAGTTGTCGAAGCCGATCACGGCGATGTCGTCGGGAACCGCGCGGTCGCGCTCGCGAAGCGTGTCCATGACGCCGCGAGCGACCTGGTCGCTGCCGCAGAAGATGGCGTCGACCTCGGGATGCCGGTCGAGCAGCATGGCCGACGCGGCTCGTCCCCAGCCCTCCGACCAGGTCCCGAACCGTACCTCGCCGACGACCGGCAGGCCGGCCTCGGCCAGGGCCGCCAGGGCGCCACGAGCCCGCTCCTGCGACGCGCCGTATCCCGGATCGCCGGTGATGTGCGCGATCCGGGTGCGACCGCTGGAGATCAGATGCTCGATCGCGAGCCGACCGGCGCCGACGTTGTCGCAGACGACCGACAGGTCCTGAGGATCCTCCGACGGCGCGTACGTGTAGACGACCGGCACCGGAAGATCCTGGCCGAGCGAGGGCCGGGGATCGGTGCGGCTGCCGACCACGATGAGCCCGTCGACCTGCCGGCTGAGCAGGGCCTGGACATGGTGCTGTTCGCGGATCGTGTCGCCCCGGGCGTCGCAGAGGAAGCCGTTGACGGCGCCCTCGCCGAAGGCGTCCTCCGCGCCCATCAGGATCGGGATCACGAACCGGCCCTCCAGGTCGCTGGTCAGCAGGCCGACCGTGCCGGTCCGTCCGGCGAGCAGGCCCCGAGCCAGGGAGTTCGGCGAGAACGACAGCTGCCGCGCGGCCTCGAGTACCCGGTCGCGGGTCTCCGCACGCACGTGGCTGCGCCCGTTCAGCGCCTTGGACGCGGTCGACGGGGAGACGCCGGCGAGCTTCGCGACGTCGGTCAGCGTCGACCGGCGGGGCCGCGCCTGGCCGTCCATGGACTGCTCAACCACCCGATCTCTCCTCGTCGTCGCCCAACCTCGCGCCCGGGGTCGGCCGAAACCGGGACCGAAAAGGATCTTCGGTTCGACTACCCCACAAACCTTGACGTGTTCTCGCTAACACTCTACGTTTGTGGAAATCCTTTTCGGTAGCTGCGTCAACAGATTCGAGCGGGCCTGTTAACGCTAACAGATTCGTCGTACGAACCCTCCGACGAGGGAGGAGATCCACGTGACCAGGAGCGCTCGGCGGGGACAGGGACTACGACGGGGTGTCGCGATCGCGGCGGTGCTCATGCTGGGCATGGCGGCCGCCTGTGGCTCGGACGATGACAGCGGCGGCGGAGGTTCCGGCAGCGCCGATCTCGCCGAAGGCGTCGACGACGGCAGCACCATCACGATGTGGACGCGGGCCGCGACCGAGCCCCAGTCCCAGCGCCTGGTGGACGAATACAACGCGACGCACGAGAACCAGGTCGACCTGTCGGTGTTCCCGACCGACGAATACCTCGGACGCGTGGGGCAGGCGGCCGGAGCCGGCGAGCTGCCGGACGTGGTCAGCCTGGACGTGGTGTTCGCGCCGCAGTTCACGACCATCGGCGCCTTGCTGGACATCACCGACCGGATCGACGCCCTGCCCTTCGCCGACGACATCGCGCAGTCGCACATCGACGTCGGCACCGTCGACGGCCAGAACTACGTCGTCCCGCACACGATGGACCTGTCGGTCCTCTTCTACAACAAGGACCTCTACCGCCAGGCCGGTCTCGATCCGGAGGCGCCGCCCACGACGCTCGAGGAGTTCGCCGACCAGGCCCGGGCGATCAACAACCCGAGTCAGGATGTCTACGGGACGTTCTTCGGCGGCAACTGTGGCGGCTGTTTCGTGTTCACCTGGTGGCCGAGTGTCTGGGCCGACGGCGCCGAGGTGATGAACGAGGACGGCACCGAGTCACTCAACGACTCTGCCGAGTCGCAGGCCGTCTACGACGTCTGGAAGGGTCTCGTCGATGACGGCGCCGTCGCGCCCGGCTACGAGGACGAGGACGGCACCACCTGGACCGCCAAGTTCCCGGAGGGCAACATCGGCGTGATGCCGATGCCGTCGACGACGCTCGGTCTGATGCCGAAGAACATCGACGTCGGCGTCGCCCCCATTCCCGGCGTGACCGGTGGCGAGTCCACCTTCGTCGGCGGCGACAGCGTCGGCATCGCGGCCAACAGCGAGATTCCCGATCAGGCCTGGAACTTCATCGCCTGGACGCTGTCGGACGAGGCCCAGACCGAGGTCGTGGCCAAGAACAAGGACGTCGTCTTCCGCACCGACCTCGCGTCGAACAAGTACTCCGACCAGGACCCGCGTCTGGTTGCGATCAACGAGCTCGTGGAGGAGGGCCGCACTCCGTACGCACTCGGCTTCGGAGAGACCTACAACGACCCGCAGGGTCCATGGATTCCGCTGGTACGCAACTACGTCTTCGGTGACGGCAACAGCCTCGAGGCGGACAACCAAGCGGTGACGGACGCCCTCCAGAACTGTTCGGTCTGCTAGCGCTCGCGGGTTGAGCAGCGCATGGCCACCCCTGTCCTGCGACGCCACCGGCCGCCGACGTCGGCGGCCGGGGCGTCCGGTCGAGGGCAGCGATGGTGGCAGCCCCGATCGTTCAAGGGCTTCCTCTACGCGTCGCCGGCGGTCGTTTTCGTCCTCGCCTTCTTCGTCCTGCCGCTGCTCCTCGTCGGGCAGATGTCCGGCCATGACTGGTCGCTGCTGTTAGGCGACCAGGGCGGGAACTTCCCGGACAACTACACGACGGCGACTGACGACCGGCTCTTCTGGCCCGCGGTCGAGTTCACGCTGAAGTACACCGCGATCGTGGTGGTCGCTCTACTCGTGCTCGCCATGATCATGGCGCTGATCGTGCAGGAGCGCCGACCCGGCGTCGGCTTCCTTCGCACGGCGTACTTCCTCCCGGTCGCGCTGGGACTCGCGTCTGCGTCGCTGTTGTTCTGGGGCTTCTACAGCCCGTCGATCGGGCCGATCGATCCCTTCCTGGAGCGGCTCGGAATCACCGACGAGCCGATCCGATGGCTCGGTACGCCGAACATGGCGCTGTTCTCGACCGTCGCGCTGATCGTCTGGAAGTTCGCCGGCTTCTTCATGCTGATCCTGCTGGTGGGACTGCAGTCGATCTCGACCGACGTCTACGAGGCCGCCCGCATCGATGGAGCGAGCCGGCGCCAGACCTTCAGATACATCACGCTGCCGTTGCTCCGACCGTCGATCGCGCTGTGCCTGATCATCTCGGTCACCGGGTCCCTGCTGGCATTCGACCAGTTCTACATCCTCACCAACGGTGGGCCGGACAACTCCACTGGCACCGTGGTGATGCTGATCTACCGCGAGGCGTTCCGTGGCTTCGATCTCGGGACCGCTGCCGCCTTGTCTGTCATGGTCCTGGTCGTCCTGCTGGTGCTCAACATCGCCCAGTTCCGCTTCCTCCGTCGCGGCGCCGAGGACTAGGGGCGGCGATGCGAATTCATCCGATGATCGGTCGCACGTCCTACTGGGTGTTCGCGGGCGGGCTGGCGATCCTGTTCCTCTTCCCGCTGCTGTGGACGGCCGTCGCATCGGTGTCCCCGGACCCGGCCACCGCGCAGCAGGACGGGTACGGCTTCGGCAACTACGAGACCCTCGTGGACTATGACGCCGGCCTTCCGCAGTACCTGTGGAACAGCACGTATGTCTCGGCGCTGACAGTGCTGTTCACGCTTGTGCTGTCGGTTCTTGGTGGGTACGCGTTTGCTCGGTTCCGATTCTTCGGCCGCGACGCGCTCTTCCTGCTGATCATCGCCATCCTGATGGTTCCGTACGCCACCGTGCTGATTCCGCTGTGGGTGCTGTTCGGGGAACTCGGGCTCCGCAACTCGCTGTTCGGGGTGGCCTTGGTGCTGACGCTCTACCAGCTGCCGTTCGCGATGTTCATGATGCGCATCTCGTTCGAGGCGGTGCCCCGCGAGCTGGAGGAGTCGGCGCTCGTCGACGGCTGCGGGACGTTCGGCGTGCTCCGATGGATCCTGCTCTACGCGGTGTGGCCGGGCATGCTCACCGTCGGCTTGTTCGCCTTCCTGTTCGCGTGGAACGACTTCATCGCGCCGCTGTTCCTCATCACCGACAACGAGCGATATCCACTGCCGTTGGCGATGGCGACGATTCGGCAGCAGACCATGGGCGCGGTCGACTTCGGCGTGACCGAGGCCGGCGTGGTCGTCATGGCGTTGCCGTGTCTGCTGCTGTTCCTCATCCTGCAGCGCCACTACGTACGCGGGTTCATGTCGGGGGCGTTGAAGGGATGACTGTGTCCAACTCGATCGCCCACGCCGTCCGTCCGGTCGTCCCCGGCAAGTCGGAGCTGCGACCCCTGGGTCTGAACGAGGTGCGGATCACCGGCGGCTTCTGGGGACATCGTCAGGAGGTCAACGCAACCGAGACGCTGCCGCACTGTCTGCAGTGGATCGAACGCGTCGGCTGGCTGGGCAACTTCCGGGCGGCTCGTGAGGCACGGTCCGCGGACCGGGTCGGCCGGGTGTTCACCGACTCGGAGATCTACAAGCTCTCCGAGGCGATGGCCTGGGAGGTCGCTCGCGGCGGCGACACGTCGATCAAGGCGACCATCGACCGGCTCGCCGCCGAGGCCGGGATGGCTCAGGAGGCCGACGGCTACCTCAGCACGGCATTCGGGCGCCCCGGACAGCCGGCTCGCTACTCCGATCTCGAGTGGGGGCACGAGCTCTACTGCTACGGCCACCTGATCCAGGCGGGCATAGCCCAAGCCCGAGTACAGGGAAGTGGAGGCTTGATCGACACTGCTGCTAGGGCGGCTGACCACGTCTGCGACACGTTCGGCCCGGACGGCAACGACGGCTTCTGCGGACACCCGTGCATCGAGATGGCCCTGGTCGAGCTGTTCCGGCTGACCGGCGAGGAGCGCTATCTGGACCAGGCGGCTCGGTTCGTCGAACGGCGTGGGCACGGCCGGCTGGCCGACATCGAGTTCGGCCGGGCCTACTACCAAGACGACGTTCCGGTACGAGACGCTCGCGCGCTGCGCGGTCATGCCGTACGCGCTCTCTACCTCGCCTCCGGTGCGGTCGATGTCGCGGTCGAGACGGGCGACGCCGCGCTGCTCGACGCGGTGATCGCCCAGTGGGAGACGGCCGTCGCGCGCCGCACGTACCTCACCGGCGGGATGGGCTCGCAGCACGAGGGCGAGTCGTTCGGCGCCGACTTCGTTTTGCCGCCGGACCGGGCCTACTCCGAGACGTGTGCGGCCGTCGCGTCGGTCATGCTCGGCTGGCGGCTGCTGCTCGCCACCGGCGACCCGCGCTACGCCGACCTGATCGAGCGGACCTTGTTCAACGTCGTCGCGACGTCACCGGCAGCCGACGGACGGGCCTTCTTCTACTCCAACACGCTCTACCAACGCGACCGTGGGCCGACGGCGGCGCCGGACGTGGTCAACCCGCGTCCGACGTCCAATCCACGGGCGCCGTGGTTCGCCGTCTCCTGCTGCCCGATGAACGTGGCGCGCACCCTGGCCAGCCTGGCGGGCTACGTCGCCACGGCCGACGACCAAGGACTCCAGATCCACCAGTTCACCGACGCCGAGATCCGTACGTCGGTGGGCAGCGAGCCCGTCGCGGTCCGGATGAGTACGGACTACCCCGACAAGGGAGTCGTGACGCTCGAGGTCGTCGAAGCACCCACGGAGCCAATGACGATCGGTCTTCGGGTGCCGGCCTGGTCGCGCGAGATGGCGACCGTCACCGACCCCGGTGGATCGACCCGGGCGGCGTCGCCGGGACGGGCCGAGGTGACCAAGTCGTTCGTCGCCGGCGACCGGATCCGACTCGAGCTGCCGATGGCGCCGCGATGGACGTTCCCCGACCCCCGGATCGACGCGCTTCGCGGCGTCGTCGCGGTCGAGCGTGGGCCGGTCGTGCTGTGCGTCGAGTCGGTCGACCTGCCTGACGACCTCGACGTCGACGCGGTGCGGGTGGACCCACGGGAGCCGCCGGTCGACCAGGAAGGCGGCGCCGTCGTCTCGGGTGCCCTGTCCGAACCAGCGCCGCAGAGCTGGCCGTACTCGGGCGAGTCCAGCGCCTCGGAAGACACCTGTCGGCGGGTCTCCGTGCCGCTTCGCCCCTACCACTCGTGGGCCGAGCGAGGGCCGTCGACGATGCGCGTGTGGATGCCGTCGATCGGGGGTTCGACATGACCACGTACACGATCCCGCCGCCCACGACGGGCCGCTGAGGCGCCGGGCTCGAGTGAGAAGGGAGAGGAGATCGACATCCGGCGCTGACTGTTAGCGCTCACACAGTACG
>JALDXR010000211.1:0-6398 GCA_032154865.1 Nocardioidaceae bacterium | reverse complement strand
CCTCCCGGCTGCTCGCCGACCGCTGCATCGACGGCATCACCGCCAACATCGGGCGAACCCACGCGTACGCCGAGTCGTCACCGTCGATCGTGACCCCGCTGAACCGGCTGATCGGTTACGAGGCGGCGGCCAAGGTCGCCAAGCAGGCGGTGGCTGAGGGCAAGACGATCCGGGAAACCGTCATCGAGCACGGCTACGTCGCCCGCGGAGACCTCACCGAGGAACAGCTCGACGAGGCCCTCGACGTCATGCGGATGACCCGCCCCTGAGAGGCTGCGGCGCATATTGGATTACCACGTCCTCGTGGTAAGTACACGCTCTGCATGGCGTCGATCCCATGCAGAGTGCGCAATTACCATGACAACGTGGTAATCGTGTGGCGTACACCGGTCGCGCCCGGGCGTCAGTCGACGCGCTGGGCGAGCTCGTAGCCGTCGCGGTGGAAGATCACGCGATACGTCGTGCCCGGGTGCAAGGACATCGCGTGCTCGGCCGCGTCCGGCGCCGGCGGTTCCCATCCCGACCAGGCGTCGATGAGCACATAGTCCGGCGCCACCGCCGAGTTGTTGGTGCCGAGCCAGTAGACCGTGTGCTCGCCGGCGAGCTGGGTCAGCAGGCCCAGATCGGACTCGACCGAGGCCCCGTCGGGGATCAGGTCCAGCACGTGCTCTGCGACCGCCGCGCGCGGCGCCGCTTCGTAGGTCTCGGCGTGGACCAGGCTGCGGAACGGGAACTGGAAGCACAGGATCAGCGCGACCGCGACGACAACAGCGGGTGCGTGTGACGCGTACGACCGCAGCCAGGCCCAGTCGTCCTGGCGGGCCCGCATGATGCCGTCGATCAGGGCGATGAACAGGATCGGCATCAGCACCATCGAGTAGTGCCAATCCGTACCCCAGTAGGCGGGGTTGTCGCTCAGGAACCGCCAGGCCACCGTCGGGACCGCCACCAGAGCGAACGGCGAACGCAGCGCCAGACCACCGGTGATCGCCAGCAACAGAAGCAAGGTCTCGATCTTGACGCCCGGCGTCACGAGCTGCTCGGGCGACGACAGGACCTGCTCCAGGACGGAGCCGACACCGCCGTCGGATCCGTAGCCGGCCCAGAACTCGGAGCTGCCCGCCGGATTGGCCATCGGGATCAGTACGAAGACCGTCACCACGAAACCGATCGCGCCGGACAGTACCAGCGCCGTCCCCCAGCGGCGGGCGCCGCACAGCAGCAGACACCCGCCCAGGGCGGCGATCGTGAGGCCGAAGTCCTCCTTGACCAGCAGCAGCGGCAAGGACCAGACCGCCACCATCGGCCAGTCCCGGGCGAGGTACGCCGCTCCGGCCAGCGCCAGCAGCGGCATCGCGAGGCATACCTCGTGGAAGTCGAAGTCGATGCCGGACTGGATGCCCCAGGACAGCCCGTAGGCGAGACCGATCGCGAGGCCGGCGGCCGCACCGAGATGCCGGATCGCCGCTCGCGCGATCACTGCGACCGACAGCGCCACGAGGAGGGCCTGGCCGACCAGCAACGTGGTCGGCTCGGGGAACAGCCGGTAGAACGGAGCGAAGACCGCCAGCGCCGGACTGAAGTGCAGGCCGAGCACGTTGTAGCCCGGGCCCTTGATGTCGGCGATCGGCGCGGCCAGATGGGCGTAGCCGCTGATCGCCTGCTCGAAGATCGCCACGTCCCACGACATCGTCGCCTGGCGATGCAGCCGGGCGAGCGACACGGTCGCGTAGACGACGGCGAAGGCGATCGCGAGCAGGTACGGCGCCAGTCGCGGCCAGTCGACCCGATCGCGACGGCGCGTTTCGAGCGCCTCTGTCGCCGTCCGGCCGGTCTGGTCGTCAACCGCTACCACGGCGCCATCCTCTCAGGCCCCGCGACAGCGACCATCCGTCACTCCGACAGCGACCATCCGTCACTCCGACAGCGACGATCCGTCACGGCGACAGGGACCGTACTGCCGCGAGGTCTCGCCAGATCAGCACGTCTCCCACCGGCTCGGGCTCGGTCCCGATCAGGCGGATGGCCTGCGCGAGCACGACGTCGTAGTTGAAGCCGGGGCCGATCACCGCCGCGCAGGCGTCCCACTCGTCGAGATCGGAGGCGAAGGCGCGACGGGCCGCCGGCCTCGCGGGCAGAGTCACGCCCTCGAGATAGGCCGTCTCGAACACACTGCGCGTGAAGCTCCCGGCACCACCGAAAAGTGCCTGGCCGTCGCCGCCGGGGCCGATGAAGTAGCCGCCGGGCATCGAGAAGGAGAGGTCGGCCGCATCCTGCCACAGCATCGGATCGGTGAAGGCCGCCGAGGGGTACGGCAGCACCAGGACCGACCCGTCACAGTCCAACGCCTCGGCGGCCTGATCGGTGAAGAAGTCCGGCACGTCCGGAGCGTCGACCGCGTCCAGCCGGGCCGGCAGCAGCGGGACGAGTGCCACCGCGACCAGGACCCAGCCGATCGCGTGGACGGCGACCGGCCGGGCGGCCAGGTCGTCGAGAGCGAACGCCACGGCAGCCCCGATCAGCCCGATCGTGAGGATCGCGAACCGGGTCTGCACGATGTGCTCGAAGCCCGGCAGGTCGTTGAGCAACTCCCACGGCAGCCGGACGCCCCGCTCGTCGCCGTCGATCGTGAGCCGCTCTCCGAGGGCGAAGATCGCAACCACCGCGGCCGTCAGCAACGCGGCGCGGACTCGCAGACGTCGCCACCACAGCACGAGGATCACGACGCAGAGGACGACCAGGGGCCAACCCAGATAGGCGGTGTGCTCCTCGAGCCCCCCGGGGAAGGACTCCGAGCGAGTACGGGAGGCCTCCGTGGACAACTGCTGGAGCTCGGTCGGCACGACGTACCCCGCGAGATCGGCCGAGTAGTACGCCGGGTCGAACGGCAGACCGTGTTGCTCGAGCGGCCCGAACAGCTGGAAGCCCAACGGCAATGCCGCCACGAGGACGAAGACACCGAGCGCCTGGGCGCCACGCAGTGCGACGCCACGCAGACGCTGCCCGACCAGTCGCGGCCGGCTCAGTGCCAAGACGGCGACCAGGACCACGACCGTGATGCCGGTCAGGAGGAGGATCTCCTCGCCGATCAGCACCTGCGCGCCGGCCGCGAGGCCGAGCAGGATCGCGTCCCGGCGGCGCGGTTCCTCGGCGGTGACCAGCCGGACGACGAGCAGCACGATGACCGGCGCAAAGACGTTGAAGACCAGGTTCGGATGCCCGTGCGACTGGGCCAGCATCGCCGGCGAGAAGCCGAACATCGCACCACCCACCGCGGCCGGAACGGTCCGTACCGACAGGGCTTTCAGCGCACCGTACGCGGTGGCCGCGGAGCCCGCCATGCCTAGAGTCAGGAGTACGACGACACTCGCGAGACCGCCGGACATGGCGGTGACCGGCCAGACGAGGAGGGCCGGCAGCGACATCCCGTTGTTCCACATCAGGTTGACGCCGGTGGGAGTGTTCAGCGCGTCGGTGAACCACGGATTGTCGCCGTGCGCCACGGCATGCGGCGGCCACTCCAGCAGCCAGGCGAAAAGCGCCATGTCGCCGGGGTTGACCGCGCTGGTCCGCTCACCCAGCGGTGACCAGAGCGGCCAGGCCACGAGCAGCGCAGCGACCAGATAGGCCAGCAGAACAAGGGCCGTGGACCACGAGGAACGCCAGTGCGCTCGGACCCGGAGTGGTAGGCGCATCTGCCTGACAACCGCCCCTCAGGTCACCGACAGCGGACCCGACGAACGGTACCGCTACGAGTGAGGCTCGCGGACGACGACCGGGCAGCGCCGGCCGCCCCTCACCGTTGTGGGCTCAGTACCAGCCGTTGGCGAGCTTGAAGGCGTTCGCCTCGCACGGCGAGCCGTAGCGGTCCTGGATGTAGCCGAGACCCCACTCGATCTGGGTGGCGGGGTTCGTCTCCCAGTCCGGCCCGGCGGCGGCCATCTTGTCGCCGGGAAGGGCCTGGGGGATGCCGTAGGCACCGGAGTACGGGTTCTCCGCGTACGGATCCCACTGGCTCTCGCCGATCCAGAGATCGTCGAGGCAGCCGAACTCCGAGGTGCTCCAGCCGTACTGCGGCAGCATCGCCATCGCGATGTCCCGTGGATCGGAGTCGCTGGTCGCGAGCTCCTCACGCTCGACCGTGACCCGCCCGGCCGACTCCGAGTCGCCGTAGGTGTACTCCCCCATGGCATCGGCCTTGAGCGAGCTCAGCGACGGGCGGTCGACTTCGCGGCTCACGTCGGGTGCGGCGCGCTGGTAGTCCATCGCCACCGACGTCGAGGGCTCCTCGGTCGACGCCTCGTCGCTGTCGGTGACCACGACCCAGGTGCCCGCCACTGCCGACGCCGCCAAGACCCCACCGGCTGCCGAGGCGACTGCGGGGCGGCCCAGATCGGGTACCCGCTCACGAGCGCGCTGCATGCGCGACGGCCTGCGATGGCGCGCCTTGTGCTTGCCGGGTCGAGCGGACCTTTCGGCCACAGAGCACTCCTCGGTTCGCTCCCCACGGCGAAGTGGTAAACGGCGGGTAGACGGTTGACAGCTGACAGACCCGGCTCAGACTGCCGGATAGTCGGCCCGGGATCAACCGCCGGGCGCCGTCGATCGCAGATTGGCGCGACAAACCCGGTCAGACCGGCAGGCGCTCGCCTGAACTCGTCGAGAACATGTGGACGCTCTCGGTGCGCGCGCCGAGCCGGATCTGGGCGCCTCGCTGCGGGACGGTGCGCGCCTCGTGCCGAGCGATCACCGCGCCTTCGTGCCCCGAGCCGGCCTTGAGCGACGCGTAGATGTAGGCGTCGGCGCCGAGCTCCTCGACGACGTCGACGGTCGCGTCCAGGCCCGGCTCGTCCGCGCCGACCGCCGTCAGCGCCTCCGGCCGGATACCGACGGTCACGTCGGTGTCGCCGTCGAGCGCGCTCCGGGTGGCCGGTCCGACCGGGACGACCAGGCTCCCGACCCGTACGCCGTCGGCGTCGACCTTGCCGGTGAACAGATTCATCGCCGGCGAGCCGATGAACCCGGCGACGAAGGCGTTGGCCGGCTTGTCGTAGAGGTTCAGCGGCGTGTCGACCTGCTGCAGGAGGCCGTCGTTGAGCACCGCGACCCGGTCGCCCATCGTCATGGCCTCGACCTGGTCGTGCGTCACGTAGACGGTCGTGATCCCGAGGCGGCGCTGCAGCGAAGCGATCTGTGCCCGCGTGGAGACGCGGAGCTTGGCGTCCAGGTTGGACAGCGGCTCGTCCATCAAGAAGACCTGTGGCTCGCGAACGATCGCGCGGCCCATCGCGACCCGCTGCCGCTGGCCGCCCGAGAGTGCCTTCGGCTTACGGTCGAGGAACTCTTCGAGTCCGAGGAGCTTGGCCGCGTCGCGTACCCGCTCGGCGCGCTCGCCCTTGTTGACGCCGGCCATCTTGAGCGCGAAGCCCATGTTTTCGGCGACCGACATGTGGGGGTAGAGCGCGTAGTTCTGGAAGACCATCGCGATGTCGCGGTCCTTCGGGGGGGTCCGGCTGACGTCGACGTCGCCGATCAGGACGCTGCCGCTGGTGACCTCTTCGAGGCCGGCGAGCATCCGAAGCGATGTGGACTTGCCGCATCCGGACGGTCCGACGAGCACCATGAACTCGCCGTCTTCGATAGAGAGCTCAAGCTCGTCGACTGCGGGCTTGTCGGCGCCGGGGTAAACGCAGGACGCCTTTTCGTAGGTGACGCTGGCCATGACTGGCACTTCCTTCCACCGGCAGGTACGTGCCGGACGATCCGTCGTGGAGGGTTGCTCCGTGATTCCACCGCATGGACGCCGCCCGGTCAAGAGCCGGTCCACCGGGCGTCACCTGGCGTGCACCGCACGAGCCGCTCGGCCAAGCGGCAGGACAGCCGGCCCGGTCAGTCCGCCCGGCGGGTCAGGTTGTCACCCGTCGCCGGGTCGAACAGGTGTATGCCGCCTGTGTTCATGAACAACTGCGTCTGTTCGCCCTCGCGGACACGGCTCGCGGCGTCGAGCGAGACGACCAGCTGCGTGCGCGAGCTCTCGGCTTCCAACTCACGTCGCAGCTCGGCGAGTCGGCCGGCAACCTCGGGGGCCGTCTCGAACGGCACGTAGGCGTACTGCTCGTTGCCCAGCCACTCGATGACGTCGACGTTGGCCCGGAACGTGACGCCCTTGCTCGTGTCGGTGACAAGACTGGCGTCCTCGAAGTGCTCCGGCCGGACTCCGGCGATGAGCAGCTCGTGGCCCTTGACCTTCTGTGCCACCTCGGCCGGCAACGGCACGGTGACGAACGGCAGCTCGATCGAGTCGCCCCGGACGGTCGCCGGCATGAAGTTCATCGGTGGCGATCCGATGAACCCGGCCACGAACAGGTTGACTGGCTGCTCGTAGAGCTCCCGAGGCG
>JALDXR010000210.1:0-6414 GCA_032154865.1 Nocardioidaceae bacterium | reverse complement strand
GGGCTGTTCTATCCGCCCGACCCGAGCAGCTGGGAGTTCTGCTCCATCGGCGGCAACCTCTCGACCAACTCCGGCGGGCTGTGCTGCGTGAAGTACGGCGTGACGACCGACTACGTCCTCGGTCTCCAGGTCGTACTCGCCAGTGGAGAGGTGCTCCGGACCGGGCGCCGGACCGTCAAGGGCGTCGCGGGCTACGACCTGACCAAACTGTTCGTCGGGTCCGAGGGCACACTCGGCGTCATCACCGAAGCGACGCTGATGCTCCGGCCGGCGACACAGCAGCCGCTGACGGTCGCCGCGACCTACGCCGAGGCACGGGACGCCGCCGCCGGTGTGTCCGCCGTGATCGCGAGTGGGATGGTGCCGAGCGCGCTGGAGTTCATGGACCGGACCAGCATCCAGGCGGTCAGCCGGAGCTTCAAGCTCGGCTTCGGCGAGGAGGTCGGCGCGCTCGTCATCGCGCAGTCCGACGCCGGAGAGGTGCAGGGCAAGGCCGACATCGAGACGATCGCCAAGTGCCTCGAATCGGCGGGCGCGGCCGATCTGATCGTCGCCGAGGACCAGGCCGAGGGCGAGCTGCTGCTGGCGGCCCGGCGTCAGGTCATCCCGGCGTTCGAGGCGATCGGCGCCATGCTGATGGACGACGTCTGCGTGCCCCGGGATCGGCTGGCCCAGCTCGTCGAGGGCGTCGAGCGGCTGTCGGCCGAGTGCGGCCTCACCGTGGGGGTCTTCGGCCATGCCGGTGACGGCAACTTCCATCCCGGCGTGATCTTCGACGCCGACGACCCGAAGCAGCGCGCCGCCGCCCAGCAGGTCTTCGCCGACATCATGCGCCTCGGTCTCGAGCTCGGCGGCACCATCACCGGCGAGCACGGCGTCGGCGTACTCAAGCGCGATCTGCTGGCCGAGGAGGTCGGCGAGCTGTCGTTGCGCCTTCACCGCGACATCAAGCGCGCCCTCGACCCCCAGGGCATCCTCAACCCCGGCAAGGTCTTCGCGTCCTGACCGGCGGCTCCGTGGACCGTCGAGGCTCAGCCCTTCAGCGACCCGGCCATGAGGCCGCCGATGAAGTAGCGGCCGAGGACGATGTAGACGATCAGCGTCGGTGCTGCGGCGATCAGAGCACCGGCCATGCTCGCCTGGTAGTTCGACAACTGGCCACCGGAGAGGTTGGTCAACGCGATCGTGACCGGCCCGTTCTCGTCGGTGGACAGGAACAGGGCGAAGAGGAAGTCGTTCCAGATCGAGGTGAACTGCCAGATCAGGGTCACGACGAAGGCCGGTGCCGACAAGGGCAGGATGATCCGCGCGTACGTCTGGAGCATCCCGGCCCCGTCGACCCGAGCCGCCTCGATCAGGTCGTTCGGGATCGTCTCGTAGTAGTTGCGGAAGATCAGCGTGCAGATCGGAATGCCGAAGACGACATGCGTCACCAACAACGCGGGGATGCCGCTCTCGATGTTGGCATCGACGGTCACGAGCTCGATGAGCGGAATCATCACGGCCTGGTAGGGGATGAACATCCCGAACAGGATCAGCACGAAGACCAGGTTGGACAGCGGAAAGCGCCACCGGCTGAGCACGAAGCCGTTCATGGAGCCGAGGATCGAGGAGATGACTGCTGCTGGAACGGCCAGCTGCATCGAGCGCCACAACGGGTCTCGCAGCCGCTCCCAGGCGGTCTCCCAACCGTCCAAGGTCCACTCCGACGGGAGGGACCAGGTGTCGGCCGCCGAGATCTCGCCGCGCGGCTTGAAGCTGGTGACCAGCAGTACGTACACCGGGATGAACACGACGACGAGAAAGAAGAGCAGCAGGACGAACCGGGTCGTGGGACCGACCATGCGCCGCGTCCGGGAGCTGCCGATCGTCGCCGGCGCCTTGGTCGACGGTTCGGTGAGGGTGGCGGTCATCAGCGCTTCTCCGCTCGGTGGGAGTAGACGAGGTACGGCACGATCAGCACCGCCACGATGATGAGGAGAACGCTGGCGATCGCGGCCGCCTTGGCCGGATCACCTTGCAGGATCTGGACCTGCCACATGTAGGTCGCCGGCACCTCGACCTGATAGGTGTTGCGCGCGATGACGTAGATGATGTCGAACACCTTGAGCGACATGTGCCCGGCGATGATCAACGCCGCCAGGGCGACCGGGGAGAGCTGCGGAAAGAGTACGTGTCGATAGAGCTGAAACTCCGAGGCGCCGTCGATCCGGGCGGCCTCGCGCTGCTCGTCCGGGATGCTGCGGAAGCCGGCGAGGAACAGCGCCATCACGTAGCCGGACAGCTGCCAGATCGCGGGGAGGGCAATCGCTGCCATGCCCCAGTTGGGCGTGTACCACCAGGAGTTCTGCAGGCTGTCGAGCCCGACGATCTGGAGCAGCCGGTTGAGCCCGGCGGCGTCCTCACCCTCGGCGCTGTTGAGGAGCCATCGCCAGACCACGCCGGCCGAGACGAACGAGACTGCCAGGGGGAACAGGTAGATCGCGCGGAAGACGCCTTCGCCCCGGATCCCACGCTCCAGAAGGACTGCCCAGAGCAGGCCGAAGAACATCGTCCCGGCCAGGAAGGCGACGGTGTAGATCGCCAGGTTGGTCAGGGCATGCTGGAAGCGGTCCTCGGTCAGGAGCTCGCGGTAGTTGTCGAGACCGACGAAGTCCTCGGGATCGATGGCGGTGTGCTTGTCGGACAGCGAGAGCTTCGTGTTCTGGCCGATGAGGTAATAGACGAAGATCGCCACCAGTACGAGCGACGGCGAGATGAGAAGGAGTCCCGGTCCCCATGTCGCCACGCGGGTGCGATGCCGACGTTGCTTCGGTCGTACGACCTGCTCTGTCATCGGTGGCTTCCTCGCTGGATTTCGACCGAGGGCCGGTACGGATGGTGTCCGTACCGGCCCCCTGGGTGATGGATGGTCAGCCTTGCTCGTCAGCCCTGGTTGTTCTCCGCCGCGGCGACGAGATCATCCTGGAGCGTCGGCACATCCGGGTTGGCCGAGAACTTGCCGACGGCCGACGTGATCTCCTCGACCCAGGCGAGCGATGCGGCCGCACCGTGCGCGAGTGACGGGACGATCGTGTCGGACGCGAAGTCCTCCATCGCCGACTGCTGGTAGACGCCGTAGTCCTGCGGGTCGGCGTCGGTCCGGGCCGGGATCGAGCCCTTCTTCTCGTTGAAGGCCTGCTGTCCGTCGGCGCTACCGACCGTGCGGAGCCAGTCCGTCGCCCCTGCCTCGTTGGGCGCGTCCACCGGCAGGGTGAACGAGTCGGCGAGGAAGTCGAAGACACCGTCGGTGCCCGGGACCGGGAACCAGATGTAGTCCTGGTTGGGCTTCAGCCCCTCCACGTCGTAGCCGGCCGGCACCCAGTCGCCCATGACGGTGTAGGCCGACTCGCCCTCGGCCACCATTCCGGCGGAGTCCGGCCAGTCGAGGCTCGCGCGGTTGTCGTTGGTGAAGCTGAGCAGGGTGGCGTAGTCCTCCAGCGCCGCCGTCACCTCAGACGATCCCCAGTCGGTCGAGCCGTCCCACAGTCCGACGTAGGCCTCGGGGCCGAGATCGGCGATCAGGACCGTCTCGAGGAGGTGTACCTGGGTCCAGTCGGTGGCGATCGCCAGCGGCGCCTCCATGCCGGACTGCTGCAGCGTCTCGAGGTCGTTGATCCAGTCGTCGATCGTCGCCGGCGCCGGCTGGATGTTGTTCTCCTTCAGCACCTGGGGGTTGGCCCAGACGACATTCGCCCGGTGGATGTTGGCCGGGACCGAGAAGATCTGGTCCTCGTAGGTGATCATCTCGATCAGGTCCGGCGGGAAGACGTCGGTCCAGCCCTCCTCGTCGTACAACGTGGTGAGGTCCTGCAGACGACCGGTGCTGATGTAGTCGAGCAGTTCGGCTCCGGCGTGACCCTGGAAGGTCGAGGGCGGATCGCCCTGCTGGAGTCGCGCCATGATCTTGGCTTTGGCGTTGCTGCCGCCGCCACCTGCGATCGCGGTGCCCTGGAAGGTCTCATTCGGATACTGCTCGGCGAACACGGCCGCTAGTGCGTCGAGACCGGCCTTCTCGCCGCCCTCGGTCCACCAGGTCATGACCTCGACGTCGCCGCCGGAGCTTTCGCTGCTGCTGCTGTCGTCGCCGTCGTCGCCACATGCCGTGAGCATCGTCGCCGCGGCGAGGATGGCGGCACTCGCCAACGCTGTGCGTCGCATGCGTTCGGTCCCTTCTGTTGTCTTACTGCCGGGCGTTGTACGCGTCGGCAGGCTGGTGAGGTAGGCGGGCATCGCCGGAGGCGGTCACGACGCACTCCCGTCGGTGTCGTGGCGGCCGGTGCTGCCGCGCACGATGAGTCGGGTCGGGAGCACGATCTGCCGGGCTGCCGACGGCCTACCGTCGGAGCCGGCCTGCGCGTCGAGTCGGGAGAACAGTGCATGTGCCGCTTGTTCGCCGAGCGCGTCCGGGTTTTGGCTGACCACCGTGACCGGTGGGTCCAGCAGGTCGGCGTACTCGAAGTCGTCGAAGCCGACCAGCGACAAGGGGGAGTCGAGTTGGCGGACCGCGTGCAGGAGTTGCGCGGTGACGCGGTTGTTGCCGGTGACGACGGCGGAGATGCCGTCCGGACCGTCGGTCCAGGCGCGGAGGAGAGCGACGAGATCGTCCAGCTCGTAGGGGCCCATCGCGATGTTGCCGCCCTCCGCGGCACCGAGATTGTGCAGGCTCGCCTCGAACCCCGCTCGCCGCTCCCGCGCGGTCCAGAACGAGCCGTCGTCGCCGAGGAAGCCCAGCCGACGGTGCCCGTGGGCGACGAGATGCTCGACGGCGCTGCGGACTCCGCCGCGGTTGTCGATGAGTACGGCGTCGGCCGCGATCCCGGTGGCCGGCCGGTCGACGAAGACCACCGGCGTACGGTCGCCGACCTCCGGGGTCAGCCACGCGTGCTCGGCCTCGGCCGGCACGATGATCAGGCCGTCGACGCGCCGGTCGAGGAACGCCTCGACGATCGACCGTTCACGCTCGGCCGAGCCTTCCGCCGAGGCGCTCATGAGGAGATGCTCGTGGCCCCTGGCCACCCGCTCGACAGCTCCGGTGAGCGCAGAGTAGAACGGGTTGCCGATGTCCTCGACGACCAGACCGATGCTCGAGGTCCGGCCCTGTCGCAGCTGCCGGGCGCCGTCGTTGCGGCGGAAACCCAGGGCCCGGATCGACTCGCGGACCCGGTCGGCGGTCTCCGGCCGTACTCCGGGCTCGTCGTTGACGACCCGGGACACGGTCTTGAGCGAGACGTGGGCGTGCTTGGCGACGTCGACCATCGTGGGCCGGCCGCGCGGTGCGCCGGCGGCGGTTGACCCGGTGGGCGACAACGTTGTCACGGGCCCCAGCTTCGAGGCTGTACCGGTTTGTGTCAACCGCAGGCCGAAACCGTAGACCGAACCGTTACGCGGACATTGCGAGTCTTCGCCACCATCATGCAGATCCGAGGTGGCGCCATCTGGACGACGGTCTCGCTGCGGCCGCGGTGGTGGCAGACTCGGCGACGTGACCCGCTCGTTCTCCCAGGTCGATGTGTTCACGGCGACGCCGTACGCCGGCAATCCGGTCGCGGTGGTGCATGACGCCGAGGGGCTGTCCACCGAGCAGATGCAGCGGTTCGCGGACTGGACCAACCTGTCCGAGACGACGTTCGTGCTGCCGCCGACCGAGCCCGATGCCGACTACGGGGTACGGATCTTCACTCCGACCGAGGAGCTGCCGTTCGCCGGTCATCCGACGCTCGGGACCTGTCACGCCTGGCTCTCGGGCGGGGGAGTGCCCCGCGCCGAGGCGATCGTGCAGGAGTGCCGCGCCGGGCTGGTGCCGATCCAGCGGACCGAACACGGCCTGGCCTTCGCCGCTCCGCCGCTGCTTCGCTCCGGGCCGGTCGAGGAGGCCCTCGTCAAGCGGATCGCGGACGTGTTGCGGATCGATCGGGCCGACATCCTCGATGCGGAGTGGGCCGACAACGGCCCCGGCTGGGTGGCGGTGTGGCTGGACAGTGCCGACGCGGTGCTCGACCTGCGGCCGGGATTCGTCGATCTCGATCTGGGGGTCGCCGGTCCGCATCCGTCCGGCTCGGAGACCGCGATCGAGGTGCGGGCGTTCTCACCCAAGGTCGGTTCGACCGTCGAGGATCCGGTGACCGGGAGCCTGAACGCGTCGCTTGCGGGGTGGCTGCTGCGTACCGGCCGGGTCGAGGGGCCGTACGTCGCGAGCCAGGGAACCGTGCTGGGTCGCGCCGGGCGGGTCCACGTCTCGCCGGACGCCGACGGCGCGATCTGGGTCGGCGGCGGCACCGTCACCTGCGTGACCGGCCAGGTCGAGCTCTGACCGACCGGTTCACTGAGGGTAGGCAAATCGCGAAACACGCCGGCGTGTCTCGCAATATGGCT
>JALDXR010000209.1:0-6449 GCA_032154865.1 Nocardioidaceae bacterium | reverse complement strand
CTCGGCATGGTGCGGCACTCGAAACCGGGGATGGACGGCATCGAGCACCCGCGGCAGGTCGCCCTCGCGGGCCATCGCCAGGCTGGTCCGGCCGACCCCGGCGATGAGGACGAGCAGCGCACCCAGGCTGGCGGCCGCGGCCCCGACCCGTACGACCGGCTCCGCCCAGGCCGCCCCGGCGACGGCGACCGCGACCGCGAGCGGCGCCGCCGCGTCCGCGATGGCCTCGGCTCCGGTCGCCGCCAGGACGCTGGCGCCGACCGCCAGGTAGACCACGACCACGACGGTCAGCGCGATCACGATCGCCCGCGGGATGGCCCGCTCCGGATCGCGTACCTCCTCGCCAAGGGTCGCGATCCGCGCGTAACCGGCGAACGCGAAGAACAGCAGCCCGGCCGCCTGCAAGACGTCGTACGGGCTGCCCGTGGCCCAGCCCTCGAGGTGACCGGACGAGACCGTACCGCCGGTCGTCACGAGCACCACGACGAGCGCCAGGACCGCCAGGGTGGCCGCAACCAGGACCCTCGTGAGCAGCGCCGTCTTGCCGACCCCGCGGTAGTTGGCCGCGGTCAGCACGACCACCGCGGCCAGCCCCACGAGGCGCTGGAGCCACTCCGGTCCGGACACCACGTAGGCGCCGAACGTCAGCGCCATCGCGGCGCACGACGCGGTCTTGCCGACGACGAATCCCCAGCCCGCCACGAAGCCCCACCACGGTCCGAGCCGTTCGCGGCCGTAGACGTAGGTGCCACCGGAGACCGGATAGACCGCTGCGAGTTGGGCCGACGCGGTGGCGTTGCAGTAGGCGATGACCGCCGCGATCAGGAGCCCGAGGAGCAGGCCGGTCCCCGCAGCGGCCGCGGCCGGACCGAACGCGGAGAACACCCCGGCGCCAAGCATCGCGCCGAGTCCGACGACGACGGCATCGGCGGTTGTGAGCCGCCGGGCCAGCGACGGCTGCTGATGCGACGACTCCTCAGGCATCGACCGGCACCCTACGGCAGCGCGGCGACATCGGCTCTGCTGTCAGCAGATTCGCTTGGCTGCCGTCGGGGCGCCGCCACAGGATCGAGATACCGCGACCGCACAGGAGGGGACATGCCGACCGCCTTGGCCGAACCCACGACCGGAACTCTCGACGACCAACTCGCCGCTCGGCTGCTCCATCAGCGCATCATCGTCCTCGGAACGGAGGTCGACGACGCCGTCGCGAACCGGCTCTGTGCCGAACTGCTCCTGCTGTCGGCCGAGGACTCCGATGCCGACATCAGCCTCTACATCAACTCGCCCGGCGGCTCGGTCAGCGCCGGACTGGCGATCTACGACACGATGCGGCTGATTCCCAACCAGGTCAGCACTCTCGCCATGGGCCTGGCCGCGAGCATGGGCCAGTTCCTGTTGTGCGCCGGCGAGCCCGGCAAGCGTTACAGCCTGCCCCACGCCCAAGTCCTCATGCACCAAGGATCGGCCGGCTTCGGCGGGTCGGCGGCCGACGTCGAGATCTACGCTGAGCAGCTCGAACGGACCAGCGCGATGATGACCCGGCTGACGGCCGAGCTCACCGGGCAGCCGATCGAGCGGATCGAGCAAGACAGCGGGCGAGACCGCTGGTTCAACGCCGAGGAGGCCCTGGAGTACGGCTTCATCGACCACGTCGTACAGCGGCTCACCGACGTACGTCCGGCCGCGCACCGGAAGGCAGGGGTCTGAGCCATGTCGCAGTACACAATTCCGACCGTCGTCGAGAAGACCGCCCGCGGCGAGCGCGCGTACGACATCTACTCCCAGATGCTGTCGGAGCGGATCGTCTTCATCGGGACGGAGATCGACGACGGCGTCGCCAACGTGGTGATGGCCCAACTGCTGCACCTCGAGTTCGCCAACCCGGATCGGGAGATCGGGCTCTACATCAACTCACCGGGCGGCTCGTTCAGCGCCATGACGGCGATCTACGACACGATGCAGTTCGTCCGGCCGGACGTCGCCACGATCTGCATGGGCCAGGCCGCGTCCGCGGCAGCTGTCCTGCTCGCCGCCGGCACACCGGGCAAGCGCTCGGTCCTGCCACACGCCCGGGTGGTGCTGCAGCAGCCGTCGAGCCAGGCGCGGGGAGCCCTCCCGGACCTGGCGGTTCAGGCCAAGGAGGTGAGCCGGATCCGGTCCGAGATGGAGGAGATCCTCAGCCGGCACACCGGCCGTCCGACGCAGCAGATCCGCAGCGACACCGACCGGGACCGGACACTCACCGCGCAGCAGGCCGTCGACTACGGCCTGGTCGACCGAGTGGTCAGCCGGCGCGAGTCGCTCCCGCTCGAAGCCGTCGGCGCCTGACGCCGGGGCGGGTACGGATCACGCCGCGAGGCACATGGCGTCGCGAGGGCCCGTCGTATGCGAGTCGGCCGGTCCCGATCGGATCGGGATCGACTCCACCCGTACGACCGACGCCCGGCGCTCGGGAGCCGCCACGAGCGGCAGCCTGACGTCGGCCAACAGGTCGGACAGTTCGATCCCGAGGCCGTCACAGATCGCGGCCAGGATCTCCGACGACGGGTCCTTACGTCCGCGCTCGACCTCGGACAGATACTGCATCGACACCCGCGCCGCCCGCGCCACGTCGGCGAGCGTCCGGTCCTGCCCCAGGCGGGTCCGCCGGATGGCGTCGCCGAGCATTCGGCGCAGCAACGGTCGCGGTGACGGTCGACGAGGCGGCTTCGGCATGTCCTGACCGTACGAAGCACGCGGCGGTCGGCGGAAGCTGTTTTCGCCGCCAGCGTAAAGCCGCCGGACCGGTCGAAACTTGTCGCTCAGGCGAAGCGCTCGCCCGACTCCGCCTTCTCGATCAGCAGCGCCGGCGGCTCGAACCGCTCCCCGTAGGTGGCTGCGAGCTCCCGCGCCCTGGCGACGAAGCCCGCCGGACCGCCTTCGTAGCCGTTGACGTATTGGAGCGCGCCGCCGAAACAGGGCGGGAAGCCGATGCCGAAGATCGAGCCGATGTTGGCGTCGGGCACCGACCGGAGTACGCCTTCGGCCAGACAGCGCACGGTCTCGATCGACATGATGAAGGTCAGGCGCTCCTGCACGTCGCCGAACGCCACCGGCCCCTCGTAGGTGATCGGATCGGACGTCGAACCATTGCTGTGTGGCGACGCAAAGTGCTCCCATAGGCCCGGCCACAACTGCTTCGGCTGGCCCTCCGGATAGTCGTAGAAGCCGGCGCCCGCGGCCTTGCCGGTGCGCTCGAACTCGTCGACCATCCGATCGACGACCGCCATGCCCGGATGCTCGGTGAACGCGATGCCGCCGGACTCCGCGGCTGCCTTGGCCTCCTTGGCGATCTTGCGCGGCAGCGTCAGGGTCACCTCGTCGATCATCGCCAGCGGCGGCGCCGGGAATCCGGTCGTGACCGCGGCCTTCTCGATCGTCGCCGGGTTGACGCCCTCGCCGAGCATCGCGGCACCCTCCAGCACCAGCGTGCCGAAGACCCGCGACGTGAAGAACCCGCGCGAGTCGTTGACGACGATCGGCGTCTTCTTGATCTGGCGGACGTAGTCGTACGCCTTCGCCAGCGCGACGTCCGACGTCTTCTCACCCACGATGATCTCGACCAGGGGCATCTTGTCGACCGGCGAGAAGAAGTGAATCCCGATGAAGTCGTCCTGGCGCTGCACGCCGGTGGCGAGCTCGGTGATCGGCAGCGTCGACGTGTTCGACCCGAGCAGGGCGTCCGGAGTCACGACGCCTTCGATCTCGCCGAACACTCGGTGCTTGAGCTCGAGGTCCTCGAAGACGGCTTCGATGATCATGTCGCAGCCGGCGAGGTCGTCGGCGTCGGCCGTCGGGTGGATCCGGCTCAGGATCTCGTCGCGCTTCTCCGCCGTCGTACGGCCCTTCTCGACCTGCCTGTCGAGCAGCTTCTGCGAGTACGCCTTGCCCTTCTCGGCGGCCTCGACACCGACGTCCTTGAGCACCACCTCGACGCCGGCCTTCGCGGACACGTACGCGACTCCGGCGCCCATCATCCCGGCGCCCAGCACGGCCAGCTTGGTGGCCTTCCACCTCGCCGGCTCCAACGGTCGGGAGCCACCGGCGTTGATGTGGTTCAGGTCGAACCAAAACGCCTGCGTCATGTTCTTGAACGTCCGGCCTTTGATGTGGTCGACGAGGTAGCGCGACTCGATTCGGGTCGCAGTCTCGAAGTCGACCTGCGCGCCCTCGACCGCCGCAGCCATGATGTTGCGCGGCGCGGGGTACGGCGCGCCCTTGGTCTGCTTGCGCAGGTTGCCCGGGAACGCCGGCAGGAACTGCGCCAGCTTCGGGTTGCTCGGCTTGCCGCCGGGCATCTTGTAGCCCTCGCGATCCCACGGCTGCGAGGCCGCGTCGGCGTCGTCGGCGTGCTCGGCGATCCATGCCCGCGCCGCAGGAAGCAGCTCATCGGGGTCGCTCACCAGCTCGTCGACCAGGCCGGTGTTCTTGGCCCGTTCCGGCTTCATCCGTGGTCCCTGCAGCAGGACGTCCATCAGGGCCTTCTGGAGACCGAACATCCGCACCGTCCGAGTAACCCCGCCGCCGCCCGGCATCAGTCCGAGGGTCACCTCCGGCAGTCCGAACTCGCTCCGCCCGTCGTCGACTGCGATCCGCCGGTGGCAGGCCAGCGCGATCTCGAGGCCGCCGCCGAGCGCCGTGCCGTTGAGCGCCGCGACGACCGGCTTGCCGAGCGTCTCGAGAGCCCGCAGCTGCGCCTTGATCTCCTCGATCTCGTCGAAGAGCCGCGGCGCGTCAGCATCGGTCGCCTGCACCATCAGGTCGAGGTCGCCGCCGGCGAAGAACGTCGACTTGGCGCTCGTCACGATCACACCGCTGATCTCGTCGCGCTCGGCCAGCAGCCGGTCGACCGCCACCCGCATGCCACGCGTGTAGCGCTCGTTCATCGTGTTGGCGCTCTGCTCCGGATCGTCGAGCAGCAGGGTGACGATGCCGTCGTCGCCGCGCTCGTACCGAACAGCCGAGGTAGCCATTAGCAGTCCTTCCTAGCGGACGTCGTTGATCAACTCGGGTGTCATGCTCAGAGTGCCTCGATCACCGTCGCGCAGCCCATGCCGCCGCCGACGCAGAGGGTGGCGAGGCCGTAGCGCTGGTCGCGACGGTGCAGCTCGTCGATGAGGGTGCCGAGGATCATCGCCCCGGTCGCGCCGAGCGGGTGGCCCATCGCGATCGCGCCGCCGTTGACGTTGACGATGTCGTGCGGGATCGACAGGTCCTTCATGAACCGGAGTACGACGGCGGCGAACGCCTCGTTCATCTCGAACAGGTCGATGTCGGAGACCTCGAGACCGGCCTTGGCGAGGGCCTTGCGGCTTGCCGGAGCCGGTCCGGTGAGCATGATGGTCGGCTCCGAGCCGCTCACCGCGGTGGCGAGAATGCGAGCCCGCGGAGTCAGGTCGTTGCGCTTGCCGGCCTCCTCGCTTCCGATCAGGGTGAGGGCGGCGCCGTCGACGATGCCGGAGGAGTTGCCGGCGTGGTGCACGTGGTTGATCTTCTCGACCCAGTGGTACTTCTCGAGCGCCACCGAGTCGAAGCCGCCGAAGTCACCGATGCCGGCGAACGACGGCTGCAGCCCGGCCAGCGTCTCGACCGTGGTGTCCGGCCGGATGAACTCGTCATGCTCGAGGATCGTGAGGCCGTTGCGATCGGCCACCGGCACCAGTGACTCGCCGAACCAGCCGTTCGCGGTCGCCTTGGCCGCCCGGGCCTGCGACTCGGCCGCGAAGGCATCGACGGTCGTGCGGTCGTACCCCTCCAGGGTCGCGATCAGGTCGGCGCTGACGCCCTGCGGTACGAAGTCGGTCTGGAAGGCCGTCTCGGGGTCGGTGTACCAAGCACCGCCGTCCGAGGCCATCGGCACCCGGCTCATCGACTCGACGCCGCCCGCCAGGATCAGGTCCTCCCAGCCGGATCGGACCCGGGCCGCCGCCTGGTTGACCGCCTCCAGACCGGAGGAGCAGAAACGGTTGAGCTGCACTCCGGCGACCGTGTACGGCAGGCCGGCGGCGAGGGCGGCCGTCTTCGCGAGGTCGCCGCCCTGATCCCCGATCGGACCGACCACGCCGAGTACGACATCTTCCACCTGGGCCGGGTCAAGATCGGGATGACGACGCTGGATCTCCTGGATCAGGCCGATCACGAGCGAGATGGGCTTGACCTCGTAGAGCGAGCCGGTCTTCTTGCCGCGCCCGCGCGGGGTCCGAATCGCGTCGTAGACGTACGCCTCGGTCATGGGTGGTCCTCTGCCGTCGGGCCAGTGATGAATCTGCTTTCGATTCTGACACCGATACTGTCACGGTGGTAAGACCGCGGGCTGTGGCGCTCGTCATGTCGGCTTCGGGGACGCCGCGAGAGGGCGGTGACGGCTGCTAGCCGCTGGCGCTGACCGGCGGGCGGAGTGTTCTTCA
>JALDXR010000208.1:0-6456 GCA_032154865.1 Nocardioidaceae bacterium | reverse complement strand
ACGACGACAGCGACTGGGTCGCGATCCTGCTCGAGGAGGTCGACGGCCGGCATCCGGACCTCGAGGATCGAGCGCAGGCCGAGGCGGTCTGGTCGACGGTCGCGACGCAGACCCACGAGCTGACGCCGCCCCCAGCCGGCCTGGTCATCGACACGCTCGCCGACAACGCACGACGGTGGGCGGGCGGATGGTCGACGATGACGGCGGACCCGTCGGCGTACCTGCCCGAGTGGGCCATCGACCGCTGCGACGAGCTTCACGACCGGGTGACGACGCTGCCCGAGCGACTGCCGGTCGAGTCCCTCTGCCACTGGGACGTTCGCAACGACAACCTGCTGGTCCGCCGGGACGGTACGGCTGTGATCGTCGACTGGGGCATGGCCTGCCTCGGTCCGACGTGGGCCGATCTGCTCCTGCTCTGCGCCGCCTGGGCCGAGCGTCCCGAATTCGACGTACCGGCAGCTACGCTAGGCGCCGATCCGGCCACCGTCACCGACCTCCTGCTCAGCCTGGGCGGCTGGCTCACCTACCGATCGACTCAGCCCCCACCGCCCGGCATCCCCACGATGCCGGCGTTCCAGGAGCGAGAGGCGCGACGCATGCTTGCCGGTGCCCGACGCCGACTACGCAAGGAGTCGCCATGACCGCACGGATCCGCCACATCACCGTCGACTGTGCCCGCTGGGAGCCGCTCGTGGAGTTCTGGTCGCAGGCCGTGGACTTCGCCGAGGATCCCGACAATCCCAACAACGCCGGCGATCCCGAGGGACTGCTCATCTCGTCGCGCCAGGACCTCGGTCTGCTGTTCATCCCGGTGCCGGAATCCAAGTCGGTGAAGAACCGTATCCACCTCGACATCGTGCCGACCGACCGGACGCGGGACGAAGAGGTCGAGCGGCTACTCGGCCTGGGGGCGACCCAGGTGGCCGACCATCGCCGCGAGGACGGCACCGGTTGGGTCGTACTCGCCGATCCCGGGGGCAACGAATTCTGCGTCGAGCGGTCTGACGCCGAACGGGAGGCCGGCTAGGCGCCGTCGCGCTGCCCGAGCCGGACGGCCTGCGCGCGAGAAGCCCGGCGGATCACTACGCCATCGCCTTGAATCCCTCGCGCCAGCTCGAGTGTGTCGGCTGCCAGCCGAGCTCACGCTTGGCCTTGGCGTTGGACGAGCCTCGGATCTCGTTCATGATCGACACCGCGAAGTCGCCACCGACCAGCCGGCCGAGCCAGACCGGCACGTGTCGCGGTGGCTTGGCGCCGAGGATGTCGGCGAGGTACGGCAGCCAGTCGGCGACCGGCGCCGGCTCGTCGTCGACGATGTTGTAGACGCCAGGACCGCCACGCTCCGCGGCCGCAACCGTCGCCGACGCGACATCGTCCATGTGGATCAGCGACCAGACGCCGGTGCCGGCGCCGATGATCGGGAACCGTCGCTTGCGGATCACCTCGACGTGCGCGCCGCCGGTCCACAGTGTGGTGCCGGGACCGTAGAAGGCGCCGTATCGCAGCACCAGACCTTCGATCCCCTCGGCGGCCGGCACAGTCTCGCCGACGTACCGATGGGCGGCGAGCGTCTGGCGGCACGCCTTCGGCGGATCGGGGTCGAGCGGGTCGTCCTCGGTCTTGACCGGGCCTCCCACCCGCGCGTTGGGCCAGCCCGTGTAGCTCTGCACGATGATCCGGCGCACTCCAGCGTCCTGAGCGGCCGCGAGGAGATGGTCCGTCCCCTCTCGCCACAGCCGGGTGGTCTGGGCGAAGTACGCATCGAACTTGCGCAGGTTCGTACCCATCGCCGACAAGGACGTCGCCTGATGCACGACGACCTCGGGCCTCGCGTCGGCCACCGCGGCATGTACGGCGTCGGCGTCGAGGACGTCGAGCACCACGGGCTCGGCACCGGCCTCCCGGACCTGGTCTGCCTTGCTCGCCGACCGGGTCGTACCCACGACGTCGTGGCCTGCCGTCACAAGCGCGGGAACCAGTCGCTTGCCCACGGCCCCGGTGGCACCGGCAACGAAGATTCTCATGAGATCCTCCTGATCGCTCTCGTTCCCTGTAGACGAGGCAGGATGGGGAGCTGTGACAGAAGCCGCGGTGCACGACGACCTCCGACCACTGCTGTTCTCGATCGCCTATCGCATGGTCGGGAGCGTGAGCGACGCGGAGGACATCGTCCAGGACGCCTATCTGCGCTATCACCGCGCGACGCAGCAGTCGGGTACCGAGGTGGACTCACCCAAGGCCTACCTGTCGACCGTCACGACCAGGCTCGCGGTCGATCATCTGCGGTCGGCCCGGGTCCGGCGGGAGGAGTACATCGGTCCCTGGCTCCCGGAGCCATTGGTGACCGACCCGGATCCCGGCGCCGCCGAGCTGGCCGAGACCGCCGACTCGCTGTCGGTCGCGTTCCTCGTCGTCCTCGAGAGCCTCTCCCCCGTCGAGCGCGCGGTGTTCCTGCTCCATGACATCTTCGACTTCTCGTACGCCGAGATCGCCGCGATCGTCGACAAGTCCGAGGCGAACTGCCGGCAGCTCGCCACTCGGGCCCGGCGACATGTCGACGAGCGACGGCCACGCTTCACGAGCTCGCCCCGCGAGCGTGCCGAGATCACCGAGCGGTTCCTGGCGGCCTGTCGCGACGGCGAGGTCGACAGCTTCGTCACGCTCCTTGCCGACGACGTCGTCTTCTACGGCGACGGCGGTGGGCACGGCTACGGGATCCCGAACCCGGTGTACGGCAACGACCGGGTCGCCCGGCTGCTCGTCGGGTTCCGTCATCAGTTCGAGCCCGGCGCCATCGTGCTCGAGCCCGCCGAGGTCAACGGACAGCCGGGCGCGCGATGTGTCGACGCCTCCGGCCGGCTCGTCAACCTCCTCGCGATCGACGTCGAGGACGGCCGGATCCGGCGGGTCTGGTCGGTCATCAACCATGACAAGCTGCGTCATCTCGCGCCGCTCGCCGACCTGGCCGCACTGCTCGGCGAGCCGCGGATCCGGACCGACCGCACCGGGTCGTGACTCTTGGCCCATGCCACCGTCGCCGCGACGGCATATATTTCCGGCTCGTGAGCTTCGATGTCTCTGCCGATGCGTACGGGCGGTTCATGGGCCGCTACTCCAACCTGCTGGCCACGCCATTTCTGGACCAGGCCGACGTGCGATCAGGCCAGCGGGCGCTCGACGTCGGTTGCGGGCCAGGCGCGTTGACGGCTCCGTTGGTCGAGCGCCTCGGCCCGGATGCGGTCGCCGCGGTCGATCCCTCACCGTCGTTCGTGGATGCGACCCGAGCCCGGCTACCCGGAGTCGACGTACGGACCGGTGTCGCCGAGCGGCTGCCTTTCGACGACGACAGCTTCGACCGTACGCTCGCGCAACTCGTCGTCCACTTCATGTCCGACCCGGTCGTGGGCCTGGCGGAGATGGCCCGGGTGACCCGGCCCGGTGGACTCCTCACGGCCTGCTCCTGGGACCACGCCGGAGGCAGCGGGCCGCTGTCGACCTATTGGGAGGCCGCTCGCTCGCTGGATCCACGGGTGCAGGACGAGTCCGGGCTGCCCGGCACCCGGGAGGGCCATCTCGTCGAGCTGAGCGAGGCGGCCGGGCTGACCCAGGTCGAGCCGAGCGTCCTGACCGTCAGCGTGCACTACGAGACGTTCGACGAGTGGTGGGAGCCGTACACCCTCGGCGTCGGACCGGCGGGTGCGTACGTCGCGGGTCTGGATCCATCGCAGCGCGAGGCGTTGCGGGCGCGGTGCGCCGAGTTGCTGCCGGAGCCGCCGTTCGACGTCACGGCTTCGGCCTGGTGCGTACGCGCCAACGTGTGACGGACACCGCCGGATCGCGGCTCGAACCCGGCTCAGCGCCGCGGGAGCTCCGACGGACCGACATGCGTCTCCAGCCAGTCGTGCATCGGCAGCATGTCGCGCCAGGCTCCGGCCACTCGGTCGGCGGCAGCCGGGGTGGCGAGCCAGTCCGGCGCACCGAAGTCGGTCCAGGCCACCAGGGAGCGATGCCGGAGCAGCTCGATCCGCGGATGGTCGGCCGGATAGCCGCGCGGCTTGGTCTTCAGCGTGTCTCCCTCGACGGTGTAGCCGGTGTCGCGCACTGAGGACACGACCTTCTCGAGCTCCGCGCCCTTGCGATCGTCGTCGACCGCCTCGCGGTAGCGCGTCACTTGGTCGGGCGCCATCCGGTAGTAGCCGACGGCGACGAACAGCCCGCTCGCCGAGACGTGCAGGTAGCAGTGGCCGACGGTCGCGCCCTGCTGCTCCTTGTAGGGGCTCTTGTCCTTGGCGAACCGAACGTCGCGATAGGGCCGGAACAGATGCACCGACCCGAACTCCGGCTCGAGCGACTCGCACATCTCGACAAGCGGCCCGCGGACCAACTGCTCGTAGGTCTCCTTGTGCGCCGTCCAGTAGGTCTTGGTGTTGTCGGCGGCGAGCCCCTCGTAGAACTCGAGTGCCTCGTCGGAGATCCCGGAGAAACTCATGACGGCTATCTTGCCGCGCTCGTGTGACCGGCGTCGCGCGGATCCCGACCGGCGGCGGCGCCGACCGGATTTGGGCGCTTACGGGCGGCGCTGGTAGCGTGGGCGGTCGCGTCTCGTGTCAGCGGCATCGGCCGAACCGCGGCGCACCCCATTTCGTACACCCTTCCAGACGACAACCGAGGCTTGCCACGTGGCGAACATCAAGTCCCAGATCAAGCGCAACCGGCAGAACGAGGTTGCCCGCGAGCGCAACAAGGCGGTCAAGACCAGCCTGAAGACGGCGATCCGCCGCTTCCGCGAGGCGGCCGACGCCGGGGACTCCGAGAAGGCTCACGAGGCCGCTCAGTCCGCCACCCGCAAGCTCGACAAGGCCGCGTCGGCGGGCGTGATCCACAAGAATCAGGCCGCAAACCGCAAGTCCGCGATCAACAAGCGCGCGGCGTCGCTCTGACCCCCTGACCGCTCCAGCCGTCAGCGCCGGACGCGACTGTAGGCGACCGCCAGGACCATCCGCTCGAGTGCGTGGTCCGGATCGCCGGCCCCACCCTTGACACTGACGTCCGCCGCTGCGACGGCTTGGATCGCCTGGGCGAGTCCGCCCGGCGTCCAGGAGCGCATCTGACTCCGCAGGTTCTTGAGCCGGAACGTCGGAACGCCGATCTGACGCGCGAGATCCCCGTCGCGTAGGCCTGGCGGCGCACTCTGCAGCCGGGCCAACGATCGCAGCCCGGACGCGAACGCACTGGTGACCAGCACCGCGGCGACCTTGTGCCCGGACGCCCAGCGCAGTTGCTCCATCGCGTCCGCGACCCGCCCCTCGATCGCCGCGTTGGCGATGTCGAAGCTGCGCACCTCGGCCCGCCCGGCGTGATAGCGGCGTACATGCTCGATGGTGATCCGTTGCGGCGCGAAGTCGCTGACCAGCTGATGCGAGGCGGCCGAGAGCGCTCGCAGGTCGTGACCGACCGCGCCGAGCAGGAACTCGGCGGCGTCGTTGGTGATCGAGCCGCCGTGCCGCTTGGTCTCGGCCGACCCGTAGCGGCCGAGCTCCCACGGCTTGGGCTCGTCGCAGCGCACCTCGTCGACGGTGGTGAGCTTGCGGAGCCGGTCGACCAGCCGCTTGCCCTTGGTGCTCCCCGAGTGGACCAGCATCAGTACGACGTCGGGGGCGGGCGCGTCGGCGTAGGCGAAGAGCTCGTCGTGTACGTCGTCGTCGAGCTCGGGAAGCTGCCGGATGACGACGGCTCTGACCCGGGCGAACAGCGACGGGCTGGTCAGCTCGATCAGGGCACCGGGCGCCAGGTCGGAGGCGTCGATCTCGGTGCGGTCGAAGTCGGCGTCCATGGCGGCGGCCGCCTCGAACCCTTCGGCCACGGCCCGCTCGGCGAGGAACTCCGCGGGCCCGATGATCAGCCGGACCAAGCCGGAGTTCGCGTCAGCAGCCATCCCGTTCAGCATCCCACGGCCGGCCGACATCAGCCGCGGCGAGGTCATCGGGTCACCACGCCGAGCTCACCACCGTCGACGACGACCGCGATGTCCCCCGCTTCGTCCGTACGCGCGACGACAGCACCTGCGTCGGTCAGCAGGTCGAGGGTCTCCGGCGCCGGATGACCGTAGTCGTTGTCGGCACCGACACTCACAACGTCGAGCGGCGCTCCGACGGCCCGCAGGAACTCCGGATCCTGGTCGGCGCTGCCATGGTGCGGCACCTTCAGCACGTCGGCCCGCAAGACCTCCGGTCCCCAGGCGAGCAGCGACTGCTGGGCCGGCGTCTCGACGTCGCCGGTCAGCAGCAGCACCACTCCCCTGGTCCGCACCGACAAGACGACGCTGCTGTCGTTGATCGCCTCGTCGCTGCTGTCGCTCGCAACCAGTGCTGGGTCCGGCCCGAGCACCGTCCACGACAGCGGACCGACCGATCCCGTCGTGCCGAAGACCAGCTCGTGGATCGGTACGTCGTG
>JALDXR010000207.1:0-6463 GCA_032154865.1 Nocardioidaceae bacterium | reverse complement strand
GCGTCCCCGGCCGCCATCAGCTGGGAGCGCAGATCGGCGACGAACTCCGGCCGCGCCGTTCGTACGGGCATCTCACGCACCCGAGCGGCTATGTCGACGAGTTCGCGTACCCGCTCGGAAGCGTCGGCGGCTCGGCCGCTGGGCGGGTTTCCATCCACAGCGGCCGCGAATGCCTCGACGTCGCGGCGCGACAGTCGCGATCTCATCGGATCAACCTCGAGGATGAAGTGCTACGCAGTGTTGCCGATGACAACGATCCCCAGGCATCGGAGGTTACGGCGGGCGTCATCGCAGATCCTCGGGCAGGTACTTGGCCAGATTGCGGATGGCACGCAGCTGAAGCTGCTTGACCGCTCCCTCGCTGCGGCCGAGGGCCGTGGCCGTCTCGGCGATGGTCAGGCTCTGGCAGAACCGCATCACCAGGCAGTCCTGCTGCTCGGGAGCGAGTTGATGCAGCGCCTTGACCAAGACTTCGCTGGTCAGCGCGGCGACCGCCCCTTCCTCCGGGCCCGCGGTGTCCGCGGCTCGCTCGGGGAGCTCGTCGGCCACGACCTCCAGCCGGGACCGGCTCGACTTGTAGTGGTCGGTCACCAGGTTGCGGGCGATCGTCGTCAGCCAGGCCCCGAAGTCCTTGCCCTGCCAGCGGAACGAACTGATGCCGCGGAGCGCACGGAAGAACGTCTCGCTCGTGAGGTCGTCGGCCAGGCTGACGCTGGACAGCCGGAAGTAGAGGTAGCGGTGGATGCTGTCGACGTAGTGGTCGTAGAGCTGCCCGAAGGCTTCGGCGTCGCCCTTGCGGGCGAGGTCGACCAACGCCACGATGCGGTGCTGCTCGGCGTCGTCTCGAGGTTCGAGATCGCGCTCGCTGTCCGGCTCGAGCGTCGGCCGAGTGGGTCCGGGGCCGCCCTTGCCCGCCATCAGGACGGTCAGGACGGCATCACGCAGCCCAGCCAGGTCGTATGGCCCATAGACCAAAGGCCGGCTGGTCAGCCGCATTCTGCTCCCTCCACCCCGAGTCCGCCAGCGCGCTGGTCGGGGGCCCGCTCCGCGCGATACTACCTGCGCGTAAAGGTCTTGCCTACCGTGGATCTATGTACCGGTCTATGGCCTTTGCCGACGGCCGTCCCGCGCTCAGCGCAGGCGTCGGCGCAGTGCGAGTCCGGCGGCGATGCTTCCGGCGACGGCCCCGGCGATCCCGGCGGTGAATCCGCCGATCCGGGCGGCCTTGCGTCCGGTGCGGTAGTCCCGGATGCGCCAGCCCTTCGCCTTCGCGTGCGCCCGCAGCTTGGAGTCCGGGTTGACCGCGCACGGGTCGCCGACCAGGTTCAGCAGGGGCAGGTCGTTGTAGGAGTCGGAGTACGCCGAGCACTCGTCCAGGTCGAGACCCTCCCGCTCGGCCAGGGCCCGAACCGCCTCGGCCTTGGCCGGGCCGTGCAGCATGTCTCCGACCAGCCGGCCGGTGTAGACGCCGTCCTCGGACTCGGCGACCGTGCCCAAAGCGCCGGTCAGACCGAGCCGCCGGGCGATGATCCTGGCGATCTCGATCGGCGCCGCCGTGACCAGCCAGACCCGCTGGCCCTCGTCGAGGTGCAGTTGCGCGAGCGCGCGGGTGCCCGGCCAGATGCGGTGCGCCATCGCCTCGTCGAAGATCTCCTCGCCGATCTGCTCCAGCTCCTCGACCCGATGGCCGGCGATGAAGGCGAGCGCCGAGGCACGGGCGTCCGCGACGTGATCCTCGTCCTCGATCCCGATGATCCGGAAGTACGTCTGCTGCCAGGCCGCCTTGAGGATGTCGCGGGTCGTGAAGAACCGGCGGCGATGCATTCCGCGGGCCAGGTGGAACAGGGATGCGCCCTGCATGATCGTGTTGTCGACGTCGAAGAACGCACCGGCGGTCTGGTCCGGTGGCGGCAGGAGCGCGGATTCGACCTCGGCGGAGGCTGCTGAGGCCTGCCCGGCTAGCACGGAGCGCGCCCGCAGGTTTCGTGGCGGCTCGTACGTTTTCGGGCTCACGGCACTGAGCCTACGGCTCGGGCCCGCCGGCATGTCAGCAACTGTGGGGGCCATCGCGCGAATGGTGGCTGACAACTCGTCGGTAGGCCGTCCGGGCCGTATGCCAAACTGGCTTAGGTGACCTCGGTATCGGCCACACACTCGGAGAACTACTCCCCACTCCCTTATGCCAATGTCGCGGATCTGCTGCGGCAGCGGGCCGACGACCGGCCCGATCTCACGGCGATGGTCGAGGGCTACGGCGACGAACGCTCGGTGACCTGGTCCGAGCTGGAACGACGCGTCGACGCCTGTGCGCGAGCCCTCGCCGAGCTGGGTCTGGTGACGGGCCATCGGGTCGCGATCACGATGGTCAACGGTGTGGACTTCGTCACGGCGTACCTCGGTGTGCTTCGCGCCGGACTCACCGCCGTTCCGGCCAACCCGCGCGGGGCGACCGGGGAGCTGATGCGGATGCTCGCCGACTCGGGAGCCCGGATCGTGATCGGCGACGCCGAGACGGCGACGTTCGTACGGTCGGCGGTTTCGGGTCTCGAAGACGCGCTGCGCGGCGCCGACGACGAGCTGAGATCCCGGGCCAGTGTGCCGCGGATCGCGATTGCCGGCGGTGGTGCGGTCGACGGCGAGCTGGTGTTCGACGACCTGCTGTCCGGGGCCGGCCGTCCGGTCGTCAGCCCGGCCGATCCGGAGGCACTCGCCCTGCTGCTCTACACGTCGGGCACCAGCGGACGGCCGAGGGGGGCGATGCTGAGCCACCGCGCGTTGCTGGCCAACATCGCCCAGACCGCCGCGATCGAGCCGACGCCGATGCGGACCGACGACGTCGTCCTCGGCCTACTGCCCCTGTTCCACGTCTACGGACTCAACTGCGTGCTCGGCCAGGTGCTGACCCAGGGCGCCCGGATGGTGCTGCTCGACAGGTTCGACGCCGACGCCACGCTCGACCTCCTCGTACGCCACGAGATCTCCAACCTGCCGGTCGCGCCGCCGGTGATCGCGGCCTGGGCCGGCCGGGAGGATCTGCCGGACAAGCTGTCGGGCGTTCGTTTCGTGCTCTCCGGCGCGGCTCCGCTCGACCCCGATCTGGCCGAGGAGTTCGAGTCCGCCGCCGGCGTCACCGTGCATCAGGGATATGGCCTCACCGAGGCCGCGCCGGTCGTGACGTCGACACTCACCGCGGCCGAGGGTTCGGCGGTCCCCGGCTCGGTCGGGACTGCCATCCCCGGGGTGGAGATCGAGATCCGAGACGGCAGTGGACGGCCGGTCGGGGGCGATGACCCGGCCGAGATCTGGGTGCGCGGCGACAATCTCTTCTCCGGCTACTGGCCGGACGGCGTCGACGGCCCCGACGACGACGGTTGGTACGCCACCGGCGACATCGGCGTGATCGCGCCGAGCGGCGATCTGATCCTGGTCGACCGGCTTCGGGAGCTCGTCATCGTGTCGGGCTTCAACGTCTATCCGACCGAGGTCGAAGAGGTGATCGCGGCGGTCCCCGGGGTCGCCGAGACGGCCGTGATCGGTGCACCTGACGAGGAGACTGGGGAGGCGGTCCAGGCATTCGTCGTCGCGACCGACGAGGCTGCGCCCGCCGAGGACATCGTCGACGAGGTCCGTACTCGCTGCGAGACCAGCCTGGCCCGGTTCAAATGGCCGAAGCGGATCACCGTGGTCGACGACCTGCCGCACTCGGCGACCGGCAAGGTCGCCAAGGGACGCCTGCGGGCCCAGGCGCGCCGAGACGCGTTGGGGCTCGGGTGACCGACCCGATGCCGCCTGACGAGGCACGGGTCGTGGTCTACGGCAAGCCCGGCTGCCATCTGTGTGACGACGCCTACACGATCGTCGAGCAGGTGTGCGCGGCCTTCGGCGCCAGTTGGCAAGCGGTGCAGATTCAGGACGATCCGGACCTCATGGCGCGCTACGGCGAGCAGATCCCGGTGACGTTCGTCGACGGGCGCCAGCACGACTTCTGGCGCGTCGACCCGGACCGGCTGCGCGCCGCGCTCGCCTGAGCGGTCGCCGCCGCGCGAGTACGGCCACGGGCCACGCCGCTCGATTTTGTTCTCACGTTCACAAAATCCTAGAGTGGGACCAGCCGCCGTCCCGTCCGGACGAATCCGTACCCTCAGGGCAAGGCGGTCCAGGAACCATGGTGACCGACTCACGAAATCGACGCGCGGCGCAGAACGCTGATCTGCGCCCCTCGCGCGGCACTCCAGAGGCGACGGTGGCCCGGCTGCCGGTCTATCTGCGTGCCTTGACGGCGCTCGCCGAGCAGGGTGTGACGACCGCGTCGTCGGAGCAGCTGGCGACCGCCGCCGGCGTCAACTCGGCCAAGCTGCGCAAGGACCTGTCCTACCTCGGCTCCTATGGCACTCGCGGGGTCGGCTACGACGTCGAGTACCTCCGCTACCAGATCTCTCGCGAGATCGGACTCACTCAGGACTGGTCGGTCGTCATCGTCGGAATCGGCAATCTGGGCCAGGCGCTGGCCAACTACGCCGGGTTCACGACCCGTGGCTTCCGCATCGCGGCCCTGGTCGACGCCGACCCGGATCGCGTGGGCGACCGGATCGGCCCGCACACGATCAAGGACATGGCCGATCTCGAGCGGCTCATCGACCGGCACGAGGTGTCCATCGGGGTCATCACGACGCCGGCATCCGAGGCGCAGGGCGTTGCCGACCGACTCGTCGGGGCCGGTGTCACCAGCATCTTGAACTTCGCACCGTCGGTGCTCACCGTTCCGGCCGGTGTCCAGGTACGCAAGGTCGACCTGTCGATCGAGTTGCAGATCCTGGCCTACCACGAGCAGCGCAAGGCCAACCTCGACGGTGCCGAGATGCCGCCCGGACTGGCCGCGCCCGAGCCGGCGAAGGAGGCGGCCTCATGAGCGTGCTGGTCGTGGGCATGTCCCACAAGACCGGCCCCGTCGACGTCCTGGAGCGGCTGTCGCTCGACGACGACGGCGCCCAGAAACTGGTGGCCGACCTGGTGGCGACCGAGCACGTGACCGAGGCCGTCGTCATCTCCACCTGCAACCGCGTCGAGACCTACGTCCAGGTCGACCGGTTCCACGGCAGCGTCGAGGACGTGTCGCGGCTGCTGGCCGAGCGGGCCGGCGCGAACACGGCCGACGTGGTGCCGCACCTGTTCGTGCACTACGACGAAGCCGCCGTCGCGCACCTCTTCTCGGTCGCCGCGGGCCTGGACTCCATGGTGATCGGCGAGAGCCAGATCCTGGGCCAGGTGCGCAGCGCGCTCCGTCAGGCGCAGGATCTGGGCAGCGTCGGACCGGCGCTCAACGTGTTGTTCCAGCAGGCCCTCCGGGTCGGCAAGCGCGGTCACGCCGAGACCGACATCGACCGGACCGGGCCGTCGGTCGTCGCGGCCGCACTCGACCAGGTCGAGGCGACGGCGGGATCGATCGAGGGTCGCCGGGCGCTGGTCGTCGGCGCCGGCGCGATGGCCTCCCTCGCGGTCGCCGGGCTCGACGGGCGCGGCGTCGCCGACGTCATGGTCGTCAACCGGACTCAGGAGCGGGCCGAGATCCTGGCGGCCGACGTCGGGGGCCAGGCCGCTGCGCTCAACTCGCTCCCGGACCTGCTGGCCGAGGTCGACGTGGTCGTGTCGTGCACTGGTGCGACCGGGGTCGTCATCGACCGGACGGCCGTGGCCGCTGCGCTGCGTCGTCGTGGCACGGGCGACCCCGGGGCCGACCGGCCGTACGCGCTGGTGGATCTCGCGATGCCGCACGACGTCGAGCAGAGTGTCGAGGACCTGCCGGGCGTCGTGCTGGTGGGCATCGACACCCTCGTACGCACCCTCGCCGACACTCCGATCGCGGCCGATGCCGAGCAGGTACGCGAGATCGTCGCCGGTGAGGTCGCGGCGTTCCTCGCCTCGCGTACTGCGGCCCGGGTCACGCCGACCGTGGTCGCGCTGCGGACGATGGCGACCGATGTCGTCGCGGCCGAGCTCGACCGGCTCGACAAGCGACTCCCCGACGACATGGACCCGCGGGTCCGGCAGGAGCTGCAGCAGACCGTACGCCGGGTCGCGGACAAGCTGTTGCACGTGCCGACGGTCCGGATGAAGGAGCTCGCCGAGCGTCCCGGTGCCGTCTCCTACGCGGATGCGCTCGCCGACCTGTTCTCGCTCGACCCGAGTGCGGTCGACGCGGTCCTCCGAGCCGACCTCGACGGATCGCCACGGCGCGAAGGAGGCGGGTCATGACGAGCGCTCCACTGCGGATCGGAACCCGGGGCAGCCGACTCGCGCTGGCCCAGACCACCGAGGTCTCCGACCGACTCGCGGCCACACTCGATCGCGAAGTGACGCTGGTGCAGGTGCGCACCGAGGGCGACGCCTCGGACCGGCCGCTGACGGAGTTCGGCGGCCAGGGCGTGTTCGTCTCGGCGCTGCGCGAGGCGCTGGTCCGCGGTGA
>JALDXR010000206.1:0-6465 GCA_032154865.1 Nocardioidaceae bacterium | reverse complement strand
ACGCTCTTCACGCGGACCATGCCGCCGTAGAAGAACGCCAGACCGGGGGTCATGAGCAAGACCAGTGCGGCGCTGATCATCACCCAGGCGGTATCCGCGTGAACCATGGGGCCGGCTCCTCTGGTGCGACGCTGTTGCCGCTCAGACTTGCGGGGTCAGGTTTCGCCCGTCTCGCGCCCGTGTTGCGCCGCTGTGACAGATCGCCCGCCCGTGTTACGGCAGCGTGAACGGGGGCGTCCGCCCGCTGGGGGTAGCCATATTGCGAGACACGCCGGCGTGTTTCGCAATTTGCCTACCGCCAGTGTTGCGAGGGCGGCGGCTACGGCTCCCAGACCGCGCCGTCGTGGGCGAAGTAGACGCGGGCCGGATCGAGGTCGAGCAGCCGGGGCAGCCAGGCCGGCGCGCTCGGCAGTGGGTCGGCGAACCCCTCGTGCTGGGCGGCGACGGCACGTACGTCGGCGGCGAAGTCCGACGCACTCTCGTGCGACTGACCCGCAAGGATCACGGTGCCGTCGTCGCATCGCACGACCAGCGACTGGTGCCCCTCGACATGGCCCGGCGTCGGCATGACATGCAGGCCGGGCAGCAGCTCGGTCTCGCCGTCGATCTCCTCGTACGTCACGTGGGGATGGTCGACCAGCTCCGGGATGGTGTAGTCCGTCGTACGCGCGGTCTCGAGCTCACGACGCTGACACACGACCGGCCGGCCGGCGAGCAGCGGATTGCCGCCGCAGTGGTCGAAGTGCAGGTGGCAGTTGACCACGACCGCGACGTCGTCGAGGGTCCGACCGGCGGTCGCCAGCGCCTCGGGCAGTGGCACCCGACGCGGTCGATACCACGCCTCGGTCTCCTCGTCCGCTTCGCCGATGCCCGTGTCGAGCAACACCAGCCCCTGGTCATGGCGTACGAGATAGCCGAAGACGTCCTCGACGCGCGGCGCGCCCGTCCCCGTCTCGGCAGCCGGCCGCACGAACCGGCCGAGGTGCACCCGCCGGATCCTGTCGAGAGTCAGCGCCACGCGGCCACCCTACGGTCCGAGCTCTGCATGGCGCGTACACACTCCGCATGGACTCGACGCCGTGCAGAGTGCGTGCACACCACGAGAACGTGGTATCCGACAGGGTCAATCGCCGAGCAGTGCGTCCACGAACGTCTCGGGCTCGAACGGCGCCATGTCGTCCGCGCCCTCGCCGAGTCCGACCAGCTTCACGGGTACGCCGAGCTCGCGCTGCACCTGGATCACGATGCCGCCCTTCGCCGTCCCGTCGAGCTTGGTGAGCGCGATGCCGGTGACGTCGACGACCTCGGCGAAGACCCGCGCCTGGGTGAGCCCGTTCTGACCCGTCGTCGCGTCGATGACCAGCAGCACCTCGGTGATCGGCGCCTGCTTCTCGATGACGCGCTTGACCTTGCCGAGCTCGTCCATCAGCCCGGCCTTCGTGTGCAGTCGTCCGGCCGTGTCGACGAGCACGGTGTCGATGCCCTCGTCGATGCCGCGCTTGACCGTGTCGAACCCGACGCTGGCCGGATCGCCGCCCTCGGGGCCGCGTACCGTCTCGACGCCGACGCGCTGACCCCACGTGGCAAGCTGCTCCACAGCCGCGGCCCGGAAGGTGTCCGCGGCGCCGAGCAGCACGCTCTTGTCCTCGGCGACCAGCATCCGCGCGATCCGGGCCACGAGTGTGGTCTTCCCGGTGCCGTTGACGCCGACCACCAAGACGACGCCCGGCTGCCCGTCGGCGCCGTCGACACCCAGTGAGCGGTCCATCGTGGGATCGACGAGGCGGACGAGCTCCTCCCGAAGGGCCGTCTGGGCCACCGCGGGATCGGCGGAGCCCTCGACCCGCAGCCGCGAACGAAGCTGGTCGACCAGCTCCTGCGTCGGCGCCACACCGACGTCGGCGGTCAGCAGGGCGTTCTCGATCTCCTCCCACGTCGACTCGTCGAGCCGATCGCGGGACAGGACGGCCAGCAGTCCGCGGCCCAGCGTCGACTGGGATCGGGCGAGCCGGGCTCGCAGTCGCTCCAGCCGACCGGCTGCCGGCGCCGGTCGCTCGAGGACCGGCGCCGCGGGCGCGGCTTCCTCCGCCGGCGCCTCCGGTGCTTCGACCGTCGACGGCTCCGGCGGGGCTGTCACATCGCGGCCGCGTCGACCGGCGACCAGACCGAACCAGACGGCCACGCCCAGGGCCACCACGGCCACCGCGATGACGATGTAGATCACGAGATCGGACACGAGACGCCATCTTTCCAGAGCCCGTCCGTCACGCCGTGTACTACTGCGTGTAGTTACGATGGAGACGTGGCCCAACGACCGATGCCGCGACTCGGCGATCTCGAGCGAGACGTCATGGACCGACTGTGGGACGCCCAGGGTCCGCGTACGGTTCGCGAGGTCTACGACGACCTCGTGGCCGAGCGCGACCTGGCGTACACCACGGTCATGACGGTGCTCGATCGACTGGCGCGCAAGCGGATGGTCACCCGCACCCGCGACGGCCGGGCCTACCGCTACGTCCCGACCCACAGCCGGGCCGAGCTGACCGCGGAGCTGATGCACGAGGCGCTGTCCGTCGAGCGGCTGGATCGAACCGCCGCGCTGGTCCACTTCGCGGACCGGGTGACGCCGGAGGAGGCGGCTGCCCTACAGGAGGCGCTCGCCCGCGTCCAACGCGAGGAGCCATCGTGACGCCGGCGCTGCTGGCGCTGTTGGGCCTGATCCTCGCGGGCCCGGCGCCGGCGCTGCTGGGCCGCGCCACCTGGCCGATTCGGGCGCCGCGCGCCGGCATCGTGCTCTGGCAGGCCCTGGCGCTGGCCGCCGTCCTGGCGATCGCCGGCACCGGGGTGTCGACCGCACTCTGGCTGGTCAAGGCCGAGGATCCCGCCCTGTGGCGAATGCTCCTCCACAGCCTGCTCATGACGATGGCAGCGGTCGTGGTCGTTCGGTTGATCTGGTCGGCGGCTCGGGGCGCCCGTGCCACCCGGGCCCGGCGGCGACGCCATCGCGAGCTGGTCGACATGCTCGGCGGCCGGTCCGGCGCGGAGCCGGCGCTGCGCATCCTGGCCGCACGCACTCCGATGGCCTACTGCCTTCCGGGAGTACGCAACACCCGCGTCGTGCTCAGCCAAGGCGCGATGAGCCAGCTCCGTCCGGCCGAGGTCGCCGCCGTACTCGCCCACGAGCACGCCCATGCGCGGGCCCGCCACGACCTCGTACTCGAGTCGTTCGCGGCCCTGCATGCGGCGTTCCCCCGCGGCACCCGAAGCGAGGTGCCGCTGCGGCAGTCCCAGCTCCTGGTGGAGCTGCTCGCCGACGACTCGGCACGGGGCCGGGCCGGCGCGATGCCACTCGCCCGGGCCCTGGTCGCTCTTGCCGGCCAGCGGCCACCCGCGGCCGCTCTCGCCGCCGGCGCCGACGCATCGACGACCCGGCTGCGACTCGAACGGCTGGCGACTCCTCGAGGCGAGCGCTGGCGCGAGGCCGCCTGCGCCTATGCGGCGGCGGCCGCGATCCTCGCGGTGCCCACCATCCTCGCCGGGGTGCCGATGCTGACCGAGATGTGGGCCGCGCTGCAGTGACGGCCCTCGACCGGGCCTACGCGGCGCTGGCACTGTCCGACGTAGCCCTGGCTGCTCGTGACGGTGACCGCCGGTCACGCCTGCGCTGGGTGACCAAGTCGGCGCTGATGCCACTCCTGGTCGCCAAGGTCGGCGACGCCGGCGATCCGACGTGGTCGGGCCTGCGGACCCGTGCCCGGGCCGGTCTCGCGCTGTCGTGGGCCGGTGACGTGGCCCTGCTGGGCCGATCCGACGCCACCTTCGCCGCCGGTCTCGGCTGCTTCGCCGGAGCCCATGGCTGCTACGGCACCGCCTTCGCCGCCGCTCGACAGCCGACTCCACCGGCCGCAGCCGCTCCGGTCGGAATCGGAGGCGCGGTCCTCGGCGGCGCGCTGGCCCGCCGGGCCGGCCGTCTCGGCGCACCGGTGGCCGGCTACGGCGCGCTGATCACGTCGATGGCGGTCGGCGCATTATCGCTGGACGAGCGCCGGATCGGGCGACCGGCGGCGCGGCGAATCGCAGCCGGAGCGGCACTGTTCCTGCTCTCCGACGGTCTGATCGGCCTCCGAAAGTTCGCGCTACCGTCCCACGCCAAGCGTGGAGTCCGGTTCGCGATCGATGCCGCGGTCATGGTGACCTACGCCGGCGGTCAGTGGCTGATCGCCGACGGAGTCACACGCGCGGCGACCCCGAGCCGGGCCGCCGTCGGCGCGGACTAGAGCCGAGATTTGGGACGCTCTGAGTCGTCCTCGTGGATGCCCATCCGGTCGGCCGCGCGCTCCATCGCCGTTCCGAGTCGAGGGAACCTGGGGACGGGGCGACCGCGTTGGGGATAGGCGAAATATGTCACGACAAGTACGGCTGCTGCCACTATCAACAGCATCGTGAGGCTTATGACGGCCATTCCGACCCCCTCTTCCCCGCAAGACGTTACGAACCAGGTGTAAGACCTATGATGTCACGCCATCCCCACCCGTCACATGCCGGTTCGATAAACACTTCCTAAGCATCTGGTGGCGTTGGCGCAGCTAGCGGGCCCTTTTCAGACCTGCGCTCTCCGGGTTCCAGCACCGGCGGCACCCGGATCTCGCACTCGGCCGCGACGCAGCCCCGAAGCCGGTCCAGGATCTGCGCGAGTGCCAGGACCTGACGTCGATACTTCGGCTCGTCGACCACGTTGTCCATCTCGTGCGGATCGCTACGCAGGTCATAGAGTTCGCGGTACCCGCCGATGTTCTCGATATACATCAGGCCCTTGACCCGGACCCCCTGGATCGGGCTCAGCCCGTTCGGATGCTCGTCGCTGTAGTCGATCGGCGTGCCGTCGGGTTCGAGGGCCGCAGCGTCGTGACGTGGGCCGGCCTCGGTGAGGATCGGGCGGTGCCAGCCCCGGTCGCCGCCGCGGATCACCGGAACCATCGAGATGCCGTCGGTCGGCAGTCCGGCCCGGGCACCGGCCAGGCCGAGGATCGTCGGCGCGAAGTCGATCATCGAGAACGGATCGGTGCGCAGCTCGCCCTTCGGAAACCCGGGGCCACGCATCAGCAGCGGGACCCGGATCGCCGACTCGTACGGGAGGACCTTGCCGTGCCGCAGCCGGTGCTCGCCGAGGAAGTAGCCGTTGTCCGACGTGAACATCACGACCGTGTCGTCCAGCTCACCGGTCCGGCGCAGGGCCGTGATCAGCCGCGCCACCTGGTCGTCGATGATCGACTCGGCCTCGTAGCGCTGCCGGGCGACCTCGGCGAGACCCTCGCGCTGGGACCGAGTCAATGGCGGCCGGTTCCGCAGGTAGCCGGGCTTGCCGGCGCTGTCGCGGTCGCTGGCGAAGTCGACACCGGGCGCCTGCCGTACGAGGTCGTCATAGCGACCTCGACGGTCCGGCGGCACCGCAGGTGTCGCACCGACCCGTGGGTCCTCGGCGTCGAGATTGGGATTGGTGCCGCCGAAGACGCAGCCGGGATCGTCGGCCTCGCACGGCCGCCCGGTGTGCGGCGCGGTGAAGTTGAGCCAGAAGAAGAACGGGCTCGGCTCCGCCGCCCACCGCTGGATCATGCTGGCGCCGATCCGGCCGTACGCGCGGGTCTGGTACTGCCCTTCGAGCGAGCGCAGCCGTCCGTTGTCGTTGAGGTTGGTACCCCAGTAGCTGTACGTGCCCTGCAGGCCGAGTGCGGCCTTCCAGTCGGTCCAGCCCGGTGGGACGTAGAAGCCACTGTTGGCGTCCTCGTCGGGATCCTGACCCTGGTAGCCGTTGAGGTACTTGCCGAGGAAGGCGGTGTTGTAGCCGGCCCGCTGCAACCACACCGGCAGGGTCTCGGCGTCGTCGAAGGCCGGGTAGCCCCACGGCGGCCCGTGTGCCCAGACGCCATGGTTGTGCGGGTACTGCCCGCTCAGGAACGACGAACGCGACGGGCAGCACAGCGGCAGCGGGACGAACGTATTGGCGAAGCGGACGCCCTCGGCGCCGAGCAGCCGGCGGGTCTGTCGCATCCAGGGACCGTTAATGTCGTCGGCCCGCATGTCGTCGACCATGATCACGACGATGTTGGGCCGGTCGGCCGAGGCCCGGATCGGGACGACCGGAGACCCGGCGGCCGGGTCGGAGTGACCATCACCGGACTCCGCCGATCCGTCCGAGTCGCCCAGCAGCCCTGGCGCGAGGCCGAGCACCAGCGTCGCCTCCACGAGCGCCGGTAGGCACCACAACACGCCGACGATGATGCGACGCCGGCGCGCGCCAAGACGTGACCCCGTGTTGAACATCCCTCGGCCCACCCCAGTCGAAAAGAGTCCTCACCCTTCTTACGCGATCAGGGCCGCAGAGGTTGTCTCTCATCGTACGTCAATGCATAACATCGCCAGCAGACGCCGGTGTCACCCGACGGAAACCGGGGCAACCGCAGATTC